>NZ_MCYD01001390.1:0-1519 GCF_002876325.1 Vibrio sp. 10N.261.52.A1 | reverse complement strand
CATATAATTATGAAGTCATTTCCAACGCTGACCGCCATGTGCAGTATGGAAACTAGGAGAAAGAAAATGAGCAAAGTTAACGTAAAGAAAGTTGTAGTAGCCTACTCTGGCGGTCTAGACACATCAGTAATCATTCCATGGTTGAAAGAGAACTATGACTGTGAAGTAGTGGCGTTTGTCGCGGATGTTGGCCAAGGTGCTGAAGAGCTTGAAGGTATTGAAGAAAAAGCAAAAGCTTCAGGTGCTTCTGAGTGTTACATCGCTGATCTTAAAGAAGAGATGGTTGCTGATTACATCTTCCCAACGCTAAAAACTGGTGCTTACTACGAAGGTAAATACCTACTAGGTACTTCAATGGCTCGTCCAATCATTGCTAAAGCACAGGTTGAAGTTGCGCGTAAAGTAGGTGCAGATGCACTGTGTCACGGTTGTACGGGTAAAGGTAATGACCAAGTTCGTTTTGAAGGTGCATTCGCTGCACTAGCACCAGACCTACACGTAATTGCACCATGGCGTGAGTGGGATCTAGTGAGCCGTGAAGAATGTCTGGATTACCTAGCTGAGCGTAACATTCCTTGTACTGCTTCTCTGACTAAGATCTACTCTCGTGACGCAAACGCATGGCACATCTCAACAGAAGGTGGCGTACTTGAAGATACATGGAACGCGCCAAACGAAGATTGCTGGGCTTGGACGGTAGATCCTGAGCAAGCACCAAACGAATCTGAAACAGTGACGCTTAAAGTTGAAAAAGGTGAAGTGGTTGCCGTTGACGGTGAAACAATGACGCCATACAACGCACTGGTTTACCTGAACGAGAAAGGTGCTAAGCACGGTGTTGGTCGTATCGATATCGTAGAGAACCGTCTTGTTGGTATGAAGTCGCGTGGTTGTTACGAAACTCCGGGTGGCACTATCATGATGGAAGCACTGCGTGCAGTAGAGCAACTGGTTCTTGATAAAGCAGCATTTGAATTCCGTGAAGAGCTAGGCGTTAAAGCTTCTCACCTTGTGTACGATGGCCGTTGGTTCACTCCACTGTGTAAGTCAATTCTTGCTGCGACAGAAGAGCTAGCGCAAGACGTTAACGGTGAGGTAGTTGTTAAGCTTTACAAAGGCCACGCAACGGTCACTCAGAAGCGTTCTGACAACAGCCTATACTCAGAAGAGTTTGCAACCTTTGGTGAAGATGAAGTTTACGACCAAAGCCATGCTGAAGGCTTCATCCGTCTTTACTCGCTATCAAGCCGTATCCGTGCTCTGAATAGCCAAAAGTAATGCTAACAATGAGTTAGTGAGCTAGCCTTCACTGAAATATTTGTAGGTCAGCAAACAGACATGATTATGCAAAGCCCACTCACTATTGATTAGTGAGTGGGCTTTTTACTTTCTAATCGCCTAATAAATCAGCTTCGGTTTTTACTATCGGATGGCATATAATTCGCGCTCTACGCTGTAAAAATCAATAGATGAATCTTTTGGTGAATAAATATGTTAAAAAAGTGAATTAATACTTTAT
>NZ_MCYD01001389.1:0-3031 GCF_002876325.1 Vibrio sp. 10N.261.52.A1 | reverse complement strand
GTAAAAAGAGAACAATAAAATGAGTAAGCTAAAGCAGATGTCGATTTTCGCTCATATCGTAGAGCAGGGTTCAGTCTCGGCTGCGGCTGAAAAACTAGAATTGTCTAAATCTGTCGTCAGTCAACATCTCAAAATTCTAGAACAAGAGTTAGGCGCCTCTCTCCTTAAACGCACAACACGAAGACAAACTCTGACAAGCATGGGTGAGCGCTTTTATTTGAGTTGCAAAGACATCAACGTGATTGCTGAATCGGCTTGGGATATGGCAAAAGCCGAGCTAGAAGAGCCACAAGGCCGGATTCGTATCACGGCACCGAATGCGTTGATGGATTTATTGGTAGCGCCTGTTATTGCCGATCTGATGAAACAATATCCGAAGTTAAAGCCAGAACTGATAAGCGACGATCAGCATTTAGACTTCATGGAGCACGATATTGATCTTGCGGTACGAGTGGGCAGTTCTCGTGACAGTAACCTCAAACAGAAACGCTTGGGTGAATTTAAAGACGTGTTGTGTGGTGTTGAAAGCATGCGAGAGCGTGAACTTGAATCAATTCCTTATATTGCTAACTCATGGCAAGGAAAACAGGTGACTCATCATTTTGGCTCTCAATGTGAGCAAGACTTCGTCTACCAACAACAAGCCAGTTGTACCACTAATTCATTCCATAGTTGCCTTGCCTTAATCAAATCAGGCGTTGGCATTGGTGTGATCCCAGATTTCTACCTCTCTCAGTCATCCAATGATGTTGTCGACATAATGCCAAGCTTTCAACTACCGACTAACACGGTTTATGCGCTAAATCCATTTGCTTCTAATACGCCTATCGCCATCAAGCTGTGTATTCAAGCATTAGAAGAGAAGCTCAAGCAAAGCTTAATTTGATGCCGACCAGTTGCTATCGGTGCAATTACTAAGATAGAAGATGACAAACCGGTCATCTTCTATCTTCCTACCTCTCATTTCTACCAGATTGCGTTCGTTTAATAGTGTGGACATTGGCAAAAAATCCAATCCTTACTTATATTTACCTAGAGTGTCTAGTTGCTTATTAACATCAAAGGGGACGTCATTGCCAGAGCGCTTTACCAAGTCGTGCCACGAATGCGGGCTGGTTAGTCAGTTTGAAGAACTGTCTGCGGGCAGTGAAGCTTCTTGCCCGAGATGTTCTCACACCTTATCGAGCCTCGGCCATCATAAAGAGCAGGGTGTGATGGCTTATGCGTCGGCTAGCCTTATTGCTTTAATCATGAGCCTGACATTTCCGTATATGTCGTTCAGCGTTCAAGGAATTAGCCAGCAAATCACCCTGTATCAAGCTGTTGATATGATGAATCGAATGGATAACAGCCTGATTGCTATATTACTTTTTCTGGCTGTGATTCTTTTGCCTGCCTATTTTTTGGTGCTTTCTCTCTGGTTTAATCTGCTCGTAGACAGAAAGAAGCACATTCATTATGCGGATAACCGATTCACCTTTTTGGCGTTGAAGTCATTAAGTTGGGCAAAGCCTTGGTTGATGGTCGATGTGTTTTTGATCGGCGTATTGGTCAGCTTAATCAAGATCGCAGCATTAGCCGATGTATCGATGGGGATATCATTCTGGGCGTTTTGTATCTATGCCATGCTGGTGGTTAAGACCATCTCTTTAGTCGATTTTGATTGGTTATGGGATCGCTTGGTACCAACCAAAGCCCCGCAAGAACCAATGATCGGGAGCATATTTCAAAATAAGCAGCATCTTTCTTGTCATATCTGTGGGCAAGTCCACCATTACAGCGACAGCCTCCACCGTTGTACCCGTTGCCACACTCACTTACATCACTTTGAGCCAGTCAAAAACTTACAAATCGCGTGGGCGCTGTTGTTCACCTCTGTCGTTTTCTATATTCCAGCAAACCTATATCCAATGATGTATACGTCTGCGTTCGGAACCAGTGAAGGTTCCACCATCATGGAAGGGGTGATCTTGCTTTGGAATATGGGTTCATACCCTGTGGCACTCATCATTCTTATCGCGAGCGTGTTTATCCCTATGGCGAAGATGGTCGCCTTGGCATATCTGTATTGGAACGCCAAAAGGGTGCATGGGCTGACCGAGCAAAAGGCAAATCGTTATCTTAAAGTTTATCGCGTGACTGAGTTCATTGGACGTTGGTCGATGATAGACATTTTCGTTGTCGCAATATTGGTGGCATTGGTTCAATTGGATGGCGTTATGGCGATTTACCCGGGGCCTGCGGCGCTGTCGTTTGCAGCTGTCGTGATATTTACGATGTTGTCAGCGATGATTTTCGATTCTCGAATTATATGGAAGTAATCTCCTCAAAGAGGTGTGAAACACATGGAAAAGCAAAGTACTTCGGATGCGAAGGTATCAAAAAAAAGTGAGTTGTCGCCCGTTTGGATTGTTCCAATCATTGCGGTTTTGGTGGGGTGTTGGATGCTGTTTCAATACTTCAATAATCGCGGGCCAGAGATCACTCTGATCTTACCGGATGCGTCTGGTATTGAAGCGGGAAAAACGGCGATAAAATCTAAGAATGTGCATGTAGGTACGATTACCGACGTCGTTCTGAGTGAGGACTATGAATACATCATTGCAAAAGCTCAAATAGACAAGAAAGCTTCACGTATGATCAATGCTGAAACCCAGTTTTGGGTAGTGGAACCGCATGTTGGTACTGACGGCATTAGCGGTCTTGAGACTATTTTGTCGGGCTCTTACATTGAGCTCAAACCGGGTAAATCGAGTGAAGCCCAATTGAGGTTTGATGTGTTGGATACACCTCCAGTAGCGGGACCAGACACCAAGGGTATCAGGGTTGTAGTTTCCCACAATAAAGCGAATCAACTCTCAGTTGGTGAACCGGTGTTGCACCATGGTTTCGTGGTAGGGAGAGTTGAGAAAACCAGCTTCGACTATCAAAAGAAAGAGGGTAAATATCAGCTGTTCATCTTTGCTCCCTATGATGGGTTAATTTTCGAAAAAACACAGTTTTGGCTCTCTTCTGGCATTGATGTCAGATG
>NZ_MCYD01001388.1:0-1415 GCF_002876325.1 Vibrio sp. 10N.261.52.A1 | reverse complement strand
AAGTTCCTGATATTCATTTGAATTTTTGATATAGGCATAGTGATTATAATTCACAGCATGATCTTCTGGTGGATCTTGGTAGTCGACGAGAATGTTACCTTGTGCGTCTATCTGTATGTCTCGTTCATCGGCATACGCACGACTTTTTAACGTTTTGAAGACAAAGGCATTATCTTCTAGCACTGCTTTGTAGATTCCTCTTGTGTGCCAATGCTCGTCATCTGTAATGTCAAAGCTATATAGTGTCGTATTTGGTATTAAATCACCTTGTTTCTGTTGGCTAAGAAATGGGCTCTCGTTTTGTAACTCAGCATCAAATTCCGATACCTTACCGTCAATCACGATGGGGTAAAGCTGACCACTTTCTTTGTCCATGATGACAGGGTAATTGCCATGATATGTTTTACCTTTCCAAGCGACCGTTGAGTTGTCCATGTTAAACATGGTGTACTTCTGGTTGATATCGAATACACGTGTAACCGTTGGCATAACCGCTTCGTCACATTGTTCGCATGGCTGGAAGGCAACTTCGAATATGCGCTCGTCACCTTGTAAATTTTTGTACGCCATCGTATTTAATGCCGTATTGCTTGCGGGCTCAATGTCAAAATTGGAAGGCTTAATTGTCTGAAAGTTGGTTTGGGGAATATTCAGTGATTTGAGGGCCGGAAGCTTAACAAGCGGTGCTGGATCAATTGAACCATTATCATTCGAGCCTCCACTGCTTGAGCCGCCGCCACACCCGGTAAGGGCCATAGATAGTATTGCTGCGAATGAAATGGTGTATTTGTTAATGTTCTTTTTTTGCATGAGCTGACTTGTGTTTTTGATTGTGGGATTGATATTTCTCCCTAACTTAACCGCCACTTTATTTTTTATCTGAAACTAACATTGGAATCAGGTGTTTTTTGCGAGCGGTCAATGATTCTGAGCTGAATCATTGCGTATTCACATATTGGGATAAATACGAGTAAGTTAGGATGCTTTGTTTAAATGCCTTTGTCGGCTTGTTAAAGAGTTGCGCGATTATAGTTATTTTTATTGTGTTGCCAGCTGTGCAAACTAATATTTTATAAATGATTAGTTGAATGACTATGTATAAGGAACTAGCGGCATATATTGAGTGTATGGTTATAGCGTGGATTAATTAGCTGGTGGTATTTAGTCAGCCATTTGTCGCTTATTGTTTTTTTTGACGCAGTATATGGTCGTACTTTTAATAAGCTCTTAAAATCTAGCGGCATGTTAAAATGACTATATTAGATACTGGGGATATAATCTGGAATTTATCGCTATAAATGCCATTGTACATATTGAAAGTGTGGTGATTAAATAATCTACGTGCTTATGGGGTGGATATTCGGTGGGTAGGGAGCAGAGCGTGCTTCTTAAATTCTTCTATTTAATTATAATTC
>NZ_MCYD01001387.1:0-483 GCF_002876325.1 Vibrio sp. 10N.261.52.A1 | reverse complement strand
TGATAGTTTAGCTCTACTTATAAAGACACTTAACCCGTTTAAGAGACTAAACTATAAAGCCTTTAGGTACCTAGATGATGCCATTATTATTTTGGTCGACTATCATGATGATATGTTGATTTGTCAGTGTATAGATGAAGTTTCTCGTCAAATTTCAAAGTACCACCTAATTATAGATGTGGGTATAAAAGAAACGACAGGGAACTGTTGTTCTGATATTCAACTATCGATTGCTGCGATGTTGGTAAACAGTGCTGAACAAAACGAAATTTATTGTCATTATGATTACTCTAAAATAGCTAAGAGTTATATGGATAATCGAGCTATAGAAAATTCAATCAATGAGTGTCTAATTAATGAAGAGTTTGATTGTTATTTTCAGCCTAAAATAAGGCTAGATAACAGTGAACTGTATGGTGTCGAAGTATTAGCTAGATTAAGTATTAGAAATCAGACTATTTCACCTGAAATATTTGTTCCAAT
>NZ_MCYD01001386.1:0-523 GCF_002876325.1 Vibrio sp. 10N.261.52.A1 | reverse complement strand
CTTTTCTACAGTTTCTTCATCGCAATATTGAATCTTATATACTATAGTTAGATTCTTAATCAAAGCGAGAAGACTATAATGAAAAATGTCGATGCATTAGAAAAATTTCAATGCAAGTTTTGCGTTAATGAACTGAAGTTATACGATACGGGAGTTTGGACTTGGTCTTTACGTCCTGATCAACCGACGCTTGGTTCTAGCATTATATCATTAAACCGACATGCTCAATGTTTATCCAGTATCAACGCTGATGAGATGGGAGAGTTGGCTGAGTTGATAAAAGTTGTTGAAGGGACATTAAAAGCTTCATTCAATTACGATATTTTGAATTATCTTATGCTAATGATGGTTGATAACCATGTTCACTATCATGTTATTCCTCGTTATGAGATTGTGCGAGACTTTGGAGGTGTTCTTTGGGTTGATAACGGTTGGCCGCAACTACCTGTAATATCTGACTGCCAATATAAAGACGATAAATTAATGCTAAATTCAATTTATAATACTTTGAAGGATAACCCTG
>NZ_MCYD01001385.1:0-3584 GCF_002876325.1 Vibrio sp. 10N.261.52.A1 | reverse complement strand
AAAACGCCGCTTAATAAAGCGGCGTTTTTAAAATTGGTTTTAGATGTTCTTTAGGTGAACTTAGAATCGTACTTCTGCACCAGCAAACCAGCCATCTATCATGACAAAGTTTTTACCTAACTCAGAATCAAAGAACTCATCTGAATCTAAGTCGATAACACGGTAACCACCGCGCAGAGCGATTTCAGACTCAGATACTGGGATTCGGTACTGAACACCCGCCATCAAATCTGTGCTCTTAATACCGCTGCTATCACCGAATTCCATGGTACCAATGATATCGAAGTTGGTGTCAGGAACGTTGATCTCTGCGTTACCGTAGAAGCTCCACGTAAATTCATCGAAGCTTGCTTGAGTTCCTTTTTGAGGTTCAATGTAATTCGAGTTTGAGTACTGAGTAAACGTCAGACCCGCATCGAAGTTCATCAACTTGTGCTCTAGCAAGGTGTAGTAGAATGTGTAGTCGTACTTATCAAAAGCCAATGCATCCGTATCAATAGACGTATAACGGAAGCTAGCATTTGGCAGCATTGGGGCATTATGCTCAAATGCGAAATACACAGAAGGAGAGTTAGAGTCTTCGTCTTGTCTCACTTCATTTAGCTTGGTACTTCCCCACCACATATCGGCACCGACTTTAGCCGTGTAAGAAAACTCTTCCTCAGCAGATACCGCTGAACTTAAAGATAGCATTCCCACTAAAGCAATTAATGGCATTTTATTCATTTGAGATAGCTCCAATTCCATATCGTTGTGCTAAGTGTATGCACATTCATAGATTATTGGGGAAAATTCTACCACACATCTTAAAGACTAAAACGATAAACCGACGGCAAGCCGATATTTGACGGTGTCATGACTTTAGTAGCGTCTCTGACTCGAGCTATGTACAAAGTTTTTGAAAAACCACACACCGATTGCAATCACAATCAACCAAGGCAGTAATTTGAACACCACGCTCATCATACCAAGCAGCAACATTACGGCTAATGCAACTCCTGTTGCCGCTAATACCGTCATAAAGGTAATGCCTGTCACAAGAAGCGTAGCAACGAAAATAAGAACAAAGATTAATTCAAACATAATGGTCTCCCTAATGAGTTAATGACCTATCTTTCCTAATCCCTAACATTGCAGCTTCTGTACCAAGTCGCCAGAACCAATAAAACCCTTATTTATCAAGAAAATAAAAAACCACACATTCTCATGCGTGGCTTTTTAAGCAAATTAGAGTGGTAAATTTAGCCTTTAATGGCGAATTTAACCTATACGTTCAGCTCTTTAGGAATCTTAGCCAATGCTGTCTGCATGACTTCGATGCCAGCGCCTTTCTTATGCGCATTTTCGCTGATGTAACGACGCCATTGTCTTGCACCCGGCATGCTTTGGAACAGGCCAAGCATATGACGAGAAATGTGTCCTAGGCTTGCACCCTTTGAAAGCTCACGTTCGATGTACGGGTACATCTCTTCCACGACTTGTGAGCGTTTCTTAATTGGCGTATCTAAGCCGAAGATCTGTTGGTCCACTTCCGCCAGAATAAATGGGCTATGGTAAGCCTCACGACCGATCATCACGCCATCAAGGTGCTGAAGATGTTCTTTTGTTTGTTCTAATGTGGTGATACCACCATTTACTGCGATCACTAGATCAGAGAAGTCTTTCTTGATCTGGTAAGCACGATCATAATCCAGAGGTGGGATCTCGCGGTTCTCTTTCGGGCTAAGACCACTCAACCACGCTTTACGTGCATGAATAGTGAATTGCTCACAACCACCCTTTTCAGAAACCGTTGAAATGAACTTCGTCAGAAACTCATATGAGTCTTGGTCATCGATACCAATGCGAGTTTTCACTGTGATTGGAATATCAGTCACTTCTTTCATTGCTGATACACAGTCTGCTACTAGCTCTGGCTCCGCCATTAAGCACGCACCAAAGCGACCGTTTTGAACTCGGTCTGAAGGGCAACCTACGTTAAGATTTACTTCATCATAACCACGCTCAGCCGCAAGTTTGGCACAAGCCGCAAGATCAACTGGATTTGAACCACCAAGTTGAAGAGCCAGTGGATGCTCTCGCTCACTGTATTCTAGGAAATCGCCCTTACCGTGTAAGATCGCGCCTGTTGTTACCATTTCCGTGTACAGAAGAGTCTGCTGAGAGAGCAAACGGTGAAAGTAACGACAGTGGCGGTCAGTCCAATCGAGCATTGGAGCGACAGACAACCTACATGAATGTGTCATGGCAAAGTACCCTAGTAGCGAGTCAAACAAAGATGCTGGAATACCCAGCAAAAGCAAAGTCGGCTATTGTAAAGGCTATGCTCTGTTTGTGCTATATGAACTTTGCCTCACACTTTTTTATAAATCATTCACCAGATCTCTAATTCAGCCTCACTAATCAGTTATGCCTTGAGTCACAATGTCATTTTGAGTTACCTTGTCTTATTCAAAGTCGTGGGTCACAATACGCTCTGTACCTGACTTTAATAGAAATCAATGGCTCCTTAGCCGAAATAACCTGAAAATAGGGTTTGTTTAAGGATGTCCGATTGAATGGTGAAGAATTTGGACCACACATTAATAGAGCAAGTTGAAGGGATATGCGCATCGCGTGGCGTTAGATTAACGCCTCAAAGAAAGCGAGTGTTTGAGCTCATCCTCTCTAATAAGAAAGCTTCTAGTGCTTATGAATTATTAGAGCAATTGAAAGTCAGTGAGCCGCAAGCCAAGCCACCTACTGTATATCGCGCTTTGGATTTCTTGTTGGAGCAAGGTTTCATTCACAGAGTTGAGTCAACCAATAGCTTTATATGCTGCTGTTCTTGTAATGCCAACAAACATTTCTCCCAACTACTGATCTGCGATAAATGTGGCACAGTGGTAGAACTACAAGACGATTCCCTTGTGACTCTGCTCGCGAGTAACGCTGAGAAGCATGGCTTTCAATTGACCAACCACGTCATTGAATCGCATGGCATTTGCCAATCTTGCTCCTCCGATATGAAAGAATAAGATTATAGAAGAACATTATGCGCGCTGAATTTGTAAACCCGTTTTTAGCTTCTTTGATGAACGTTCTAAAAACGATGGCTTCTCTAGAATTGAAGCCACAAAAACCAAGAGTTAAGAAAGATGAAATCGCTCGTGGTGATGTCTCTGGTTTAATCGGTATGGTTGGTCCACAATCTCGTGGTTCAATGTCGATTACCTTTGATGAAGGTCTGGCTCTGGAAATCATGGAAAACATGCTTGGTGAGCGACCAAACGGTTTGAACGAAGAAGTAACCGACATGGTTGGTGAGATCACCAACATGGTAACGGGCGGTGCAAAACGTATTCTTGCGGAAAGCGGCTTCGACTTCGACATGGCAACACCGATTGTGGTTTCTGGTAAAGGCCACACTATTCGTCACAAATGCGAAGGCGCAATAATCATCATGCCTTTCTCATCTCAGTGGGGTAATGCCTTCATCGAGATCTGTTTCGAATAGAATTAGCTACAGCAAAATCGTTAGAAGGCTGGCGTCGATACGTCAGCCTTTTTTATTACCTGCAATTCAACCATTGCTTACTCTACAG
>NZ_MCYD01001384.1:0-808 GCF_002876325.1 Vibrio sp. 10N.261.52.A1 | reverse complement strand
TCGTTGCAGCTTAAGCAATTCAATTCTTGGTACCACGCCTTCGTCGGCAAGCGGTTTGGTGATGTCCAGTTCTTGGCGAGCAAATTGGTAACTCTGCTTTAGGTTTCGCACACGCGCTTTTATCTCGACAAGGTCTTGTTGTTTCTGTTCAACTTGTTGATCAAAAACGGAAAGTTGGTTTTTAAGGTTGTTTAAATCTTGGCGGTATTCTGCTTTTTGACGATTAACCAGCTCAGGTTGAACCTCGTAGAACTTAGGTGGGAAAGCGAGTTTTCCATAATCGAGAGTGACACTTTTCTTCCACTCTTTTTCGTTAAAGTCTTCATTGATTACTACGCTGGTTAACGATGCGGAAAGCATCAATACGTTGGCAGTTAAGTTGGCAACTTGCTGTTCACGTTCACGGAAGTCAGAGCGGAATCGAGTGTCATCGATCAATAGCAGTTGTTGGCCTTTTTGAACCTGTTGACCTTCTTTAACTAAGATCTCTTTAACTAGGCCACCTTCAAGGTTTTGCACAACTTGGATCTGGGAAGAGGGGATCACTTTGCCCTGCCCGACAGTAACCTTGTCGATTTCCGCCCAAGCGGACCACCCAATAGCAGCAATAAAGAACAGAACGATCATCCACAACATGATACGCGCACTGGTCGGCGTATTGAGTAGTAGTGCCGCGGTTTTATCGTCGACGTACTCAAGTTCGGTTTCGTTCAATTTGCTGAAATTCTTCTGGCTCATAACAGTCCTTGTTTGCTGAATAAAAGTGCAAGCCTATTGAGTGTATTCTTACTTTTGATAAATGTTAAGA
>NZ_MCYD01001383.1:0-1644 GCF_002876325.1 Vibrio sp. 10N.261.52.A1 | reverse complement strand
ATTATTAAATTAGCGATATTAATTATAGAGTGGGTTTTGGTTAAATATTTAGGGGAGGAACAACCAATAGGATGGCGTATTTAACAGTCAGAATTGAATTTTTATTAGTAGTAAGGACGCTTGCCCATCATAGTGAGGTACACACTGTTTGATGGACAAGCATTGGCGTTAGTTATTATTCATTGCCAGTTTTCCGAGTTTCATCGCAGCGGTGTGGTGACGGTGCATTAGCTGCTCCATGTCTATGCCGAGCACCGAACCATCGTTAACTCGCCATTTTCCGGCAACCATTACTTTATCCGCTTGTTGAGCGCCGCAGAGTAGTAGTGCTGCAAGTGGATCGTGGCTGCCAGAGAAGCGAATGTCATCAAGCTTGAACATCGCGATGTCAGCTTGTTTACCGACCTCTAGCGTACCGATGTCGGTTCTGCCCATTGCCGCAGCAGAGCCTGATGTTGCCCAGCGCAGTGCGTCGAAGTGAGATACGTTTGCTGAGCCATATTGCAGACGTTGTAGATACATCGCCATGCGTACTTCGGCAATCATATTGGAGCCGTCGTTCGACGCTGAGCCATCAACACCTAGCCCGACTTTTACGCCAGCCGCCTCGAGGTCGTTGTTCTTACAAATACCGGAAGCCAACATCATGTTGGAAGTTGGGCAGTGGCTGATACCTATCCCTGCTTTACCCAAACGCTTAATCTCTTCTGGGTTGAAGTGAATACCATGAGCAAGCCAAGTGCGTTCATTGAGCCAGCCGACATCTTCTAGGTAATCGACAGGGCGCAGGCCAAACTTCTCAATACAGAAGTCTTCTTCGTCTAAGGTTTCGCACAGGTGGGTGTGCATCATTACGTTCTCACGCTCACTGATCTTGGCGGTCTCTTTCATCAGATCTGTGGTGACCGAGAATGGCGAACAAGGCGCGAGTGCGATTTGAATCATCGCCCCTTCATCACGCTGGTGGTAATCACGAATCAAGCGTTGGCTGTCATCAATGATGGTTTGTTCGGTTTGAATGGTGTGTCTTGGAGGTAGCCCACCTTCATCTTCCCCAAGGCTCATGGATCCGCGAGTAAATATCGCTCTAACGCCAAGCTTATCTGCCGCTTCGACTTGTAAATCAATGGCGTGTTCAAGCCCGTTTGGCAGCAAGTAATGATGGTCCGATGCTGTAGTACAGCCCGACATCATCAGCTCAACCAAAGCGAGCTCGGTTGCGAGACTCATCATCTCAGAATCGAGGTTGGCCCAAACCGGGTAGAGGCTTTGTAGCCAATGGAAGAGTTCTTTATTGAGTGCGCCGGGGTAGGCACGCGTTAGGGTTTGATAGAAGTGGTGGTGCGCATTGATAAGCCCTGGTGTTACAACATGGCGAGAGGCGTCGACGCTGTAATCTACGGGTAAGGTCGGCTCTTTGTGTTTGCCAACCAGCTCAATGATTTTATTACCTTTAATGACAATTCCGCCTTCTGCATCAGTTAGTGAGCCAGTGTAGATTGCGAGAGGATTCTTAATCCAGATGGTTTCCATTCATAGTAGTCCTTAGCCATCTCAGCCTTTTCAGGGAAGAGGGTCTTTATTTGGTATTTGTTGTTAAAAGATAAATTCGAATCAAGGGCGATGAAACATTCAGTGTTCTCA
>NZ_MCYD01001382.1:0-2385 GCF_002876325.1 Vibrio sp. 10N.261.52.A1 | reverse complement strand
CGATAGCACTGGCGACAAGTTTAATATCGACCAGATGAGACCGATGAACCTTTACGTTCGCGTGGGTAACACCCTAAGTAACGCTATCCAATTTGTTCCAAGCTTTGCTCAAAGTGCTTCAGAGACGTTCGCTCGTGTACCAACGAGTGATTGTTCTGTTATTTCAGACACAACAGGCAACTTGCTTAACAATGGCATCAAGCAACGCAGTTGCGTAGAAGCTCATGGTTACAAGATCCCATTACTGATCGAAGACAAAACACAGAATGACGGCACGGCCAAAGTTGCGCACGTTAAGAAGATCATGCAGTACTACCTTGATAACTTCCCAGCTGAAGTGACCAAGGCGATCTACGACAGCAAAGCTGCGATGGCGTTCTTTTACGATGATGATTGGGCTAACAGAGGTGCGGGCGATTACTTAGATGAAAACTACCGCTTCCAAGATCTATTCGCGACTGAAACGACAGATACTACAGCAGGCGAAAACAAGCCGGACTTAGCAAATCAACGAGACGCTGCGTTTGAAGAGATCATTCACTTTGTACACGACTACGGTGTGATGAATTTAGCGGTGCAGTCACCTTCATCAAAGTGGGGTGTGATGCAAAAAGAACTCGATGAGCTGAATGAAAAAGCGATTCTTGCGGGCTCTTACTTTCCAAATGGAAAAGACTCGACAATCGTTGAAGCTGACCTAGACGCTGAGTCATACGATCAAGAATACCTAGCCTACTCTCTGTATGCTTACTACGACGTAAACTACAAAGGCTACAGCGCTCAAGAGCTAAGTTCCGCGACATTCACAGAGCTTCAAAAGAACGACCCTGCGATGGTGAAGTTTATGGAGAAATACTTCCCTACTCGCGCCAATCTAAAAGCGAAGTTCCCAGGTTACCCGAACAACTAATTCTCGAGCCTAAGCCTCCAAATAAGAGGCACAAAAAAGCCGAATGTGATAATCACATTCGGCTTTAAATTTACGTTTTAGTGGTTACAGTTTGAAGCGACTGATTTCACTCTCTAGTTCGTGAGACAGTTCAGACAACTGAGCTGCTTGCTCTGCCGCTTGGTGTGCTTCGTCTGCTAGCTCATTAGATACGTCACGGATTCCCTCAGTGTTACGAGTGATCTCCGACGTTACAGATGCTTGCTCTTCTGCCGCAGAAGCAATCTGTGTCGCCATGTCGCTGATACGTTCAACAGCAGCATGAATTTGCGTTAGGCTTGCAGCCGCTGAGTTTGCGTCATCAACACTGGTTTCAGCCAAAGTACGGCTGTCATTCATGATGCTAACCGCTTTGCCTGTTGTACCTTGTAGCAATTCGATAGTCTGTTGAATCTCTTGTGTTGAACCGTGTGTACGTTGGCTCAGAACGCGAACTTCATCAGCAACAACCGCAAAGCCACGACCTTGCTCACCTGCACGAGCTGCTTCAATCGCTGCGTTAAGTGCAAGTAGGTTTGTCTGTTCAGCGATGCCTTGAATGTTAGACAAGATAGCGTTGATGCTATTACCGTGCTCTTCAAGCTCTAGGATTACGTTCGTCGCAATCTGAACTTCTTGAGCAAGATTTTGGATTGAGCTTTGAGTCTGTGTTACTTGACCAGTACCGTGCTCACACGCACCAACCGCTTCAGATGAGTTCTGTGCCGTGTGGTCTGCGTTACCCGCGATCTCTTGTGTTGCCGCTGCCATTTCGTTAACAGCCGTTGCAACCATGTTGATTTCGTCTTGTTGCATCTGGATGCGAGCGCTACGCTCTTCCGCTTGTGATGCAGTTTGGCGTGCTTGGTTACCCAATGCAGCAGACACTTCACTTAACTTGATCACCATTGTGTGCATGTTGCCCACGAAACGGTTGAAGTTTTGCGCCAGCTGGCCAATTTCGTCATCGCTCTTAGGCTCAAGACGCTGAGTAAGGTCACCTTCACCTGAAGCAATCTCTTCTAGTGCAGCAGAAACTCGGTTTAGGTCGCGGAATAGGAAGCTCACCAACCAAGAAACCAGTACGATCACGATAAGCGTGATCACTACAGCCGTCATAATTAGCTGAGTAAGTAGTGTTGAGTGGTTTGCTTCTTCAGTCGCTCGGTCCATCTGAACCGCGAAGATCCAGTTAGTGTTTGGTACTTTCGTGAAGTAAAGCAGCTTCTCAGCGCCACGTTCTTTAATGATCTCGATGCTACCAGTACGCACTGCGTTCTCGATGATAGGCATAGAAATGTCATTAGAAAGCTGGCTTACTGGCTTCAGGCTTAGTGCTGAATCTGGGTGCGCTAGGAATGTGCCGTCAGACGCATCGATTAGCATTGCGTGAGCGTTGTCACCCACATCTAGGCTGATAACGTCATTAACCAATTGGTCGATAAGTACGTCAGCAC
>NZ_MCYD01001381.1:0-536 GCF_002876325.1 Vibrio sp. 10N.261.52.A1 | reverse complement strand
GACTAAGATATTTACTCCGATATTTATCAGACGATCTAGCTTAACGAATAACTCTTCATCTCCATCTTTAATCGAAATATCATCTAGCTCTAGAAAAATAGAGTTAATAGCAACACCTGATTTTACACACTGAACACGAATTGCTTTTGCGAGGTCATAGCAAATGATGTCTTCTACTTTCACAGAAACATAAATTCTCAATGGCGTTTGGATATCGCGTAAATGCTTTGTCGACTCTTTTAGAGTGAATAGAAACATTTCATAGTTTTTATTTGTAGAGTACACATTTCTTATGAAGAAGTTTGAGCTCAGTGTAACCCCGTCATCGACTTTATACCTAGGATGGCATTCAACGCCAAGGAGCCTCCCTGTGCTGCTCTCTATTTTAGGGTCGTAATACAGCTCATAGCTTTCACTAAAGATCATAATCAACACACTCCTCCTAGCGATAGAGGTTTCTATCGAGCTTTCCTTATGAGCGCATCTTATAAGGAGAGTACTCTGGGATACGATGCCTTTCTTAAGAAGAAAAAGAG
>NZ_MCYD01001380.1:0-4826 GCF_002876325.1 Vibrio sp. 10N.261.52.A1 | reverse complement strand
TCACAAATAGTTGACCACCGTTAAGACTAGGATATTCATCTTCATAAAAAGTGAAATATGGATATCGAAACGTGAACAATATAAATATTAATCAATGTTTAACTCTACGAAATACCTTTAACAATACAAAGAAAAGAAGCTTCAATAAATCGACCTTAGCCAAAGCGATTTTACCCCTTTTCACCGCCACTTTAATCGCAGGTTGTGGCAGTGATAATAACAGCGACAACGGTACTGACACTGGCAGCAGTGGTCTATACCCTGCAGCAAAAAACGAAGTGGTTATCTACTACAAACGTGATGTTGCCGCAGCGAGCACTTCTGGGTCGACTTATGACGGTTGGGGGCTGCATTTATGGAATGGTGAAGGCTGCACTAGCACAGACCTAGAAGCGATGGGATTAAGTGCAACAGGTACAGATTGGAACAGCCCATACGAATACGATGGTATTAGCGATACTTACGGCGCTTACTATGTATTGAAAGTCGATCCAGACGCTTCTGACCCACACCGATGCATGAACTTTATCTTGCACAACGGAGATGAGAAAGCATTTGGCAGCGCAAACTCAAAAGTAGAGCTGGATAAACTTGGCGATTCACAAGGCGTATTCGGTTTCCATGGCAGTAGCGAGTTGTACTACGAACCTATCTCAGAACGACCAGTGAATATTGATGGTCAAAAAGCACATTGGCTTGATGCAACGACCATAGGTTGGGAAGCGGCCAGCAATGCAGACTCTTTAAAACTCTTCTACGCATTAGATAACAGCATCTCAATGAATGATGACAAAGAGATCATTGGTGGTACTGCGATTAAGCTAGAAAAAGATGGCGAACTATCCTTAGAGCTCAAAGAACGTTTCCGTCACTTAGCCAGCTTGCCTGCAGTCGCGATTGACGTGGATAACAGCACGCTACGCACCATTTTAAAATCTCAGATCGTTGTCGTAGCTTACAATGCCAATGGCGATGTTATCTCTTCGACCGAGATTCAGAAACCAGGCGTGCTTGACGCGGTATTTGCTAGTGAGGATGCCGGTAATGCAATGAGTGAAGAACTCGGTGCTATTATCGACGGCAGCGCAGCTACCTTTAAACTATGGGCACCTACAGCCCAAGATGTTGAGCTAGTCTTATACAGTGAAGATCTAAAAAGTTCACAAGTCATCCCAATGACGGAAAGTACTGAGACAGGCATCTGGGCAACAGAAGCGGTGTCTAACGCCGTGAACATGTACTACCGCTACCAAGTGAAGGTTTACCACCCAACCACTGGCAAAATAGAAAATCGCCTTGTGACAGACCCATACTCTCTCAGCTTGTCGAAGAACTCGGCATACTCTCAAGTGATTGACCTGAATGATTCAACCTTGAAGCCTGCGAACTGGGACGGCTACGAACGACCAACCGTAAAGAAAGACGAAGATCATGTACTTTACGAGTCACACCTGCGTGATTTTAGCTTCAGCGACAAACTCGGCACAGCAAGCCTAAATGGCAAGTACCTCGCTCTCACAGAAACCGATCGTGAGTCGGTCAAACATCTGCAAGCGCTGAAAGATGCAGGTTTGACGACTTTGCATATCTTGCCAGCATTTGATATCGCCACCGTTGATGAAGATGAAGCAAGCCGCGTCGATATTACCGATACCGTTGGGAAACTGTGTGATGTAAAACCCGCCGCTACCTTATGTGGTAATGAAGATGAAAACAGAGTTATCGAAGACGTACTCGACGGATATGACCCTTCAACGGGCGATGCACAAGCGTTAATGAACGACTTACGCATGCTCGACAGCTTCAACTGGGGTTACGACCCATTCCATTACACGGTTCCTGAAGGAAGCTACGCAACGGATCCAAACGGATCAAAGCGTATTCTAGAATTCCGTCAAATGGTCAAAGCCACGCACGACATGGATCTCAAGCTGATCATGGACGTGGTATACAACCACACCAATGCATCGGGTGTGAATGATAAATCTGTACTGGATAAGATCGTACCTGGGTACTACCACCGACTTAATGTGAATACTGGCGGCGTGGAAAACTCAACCTGTTGTGACAACACTGCGACAGAAAACCTAATGATGGGTAAGTTAATGGTTGACTCGCTCAAGGTGTGGGCTGACGATTACAAGGTGGACGGTTTCCGTTTTGACTTAATGGGCCACCAGCCAAAAGACGTGATGGTCGAAGCTCTGGAAGAAGTGCGTAAAATTGACCCAAATACCCTGTTCTATGGGGAAGGCTGGGACTTTGGTGAAGTCGCCAACAACGCCCGCTTCGACCAAGCAAACCAAATCAACATGGCAGGGACAGAGATCGGTACATTCTCAGACCGTTTGCGTGATGCAGTTCGTGGCGGTAGCCCGTTCGATGGCGGTGTTGACTCAGAAGGGAATCATCCGCTTCGCTTTAATCAAGGCTTCGGTAACGCAGCTATCGCCAATGAAGAAACCAAGACAGATCAAAACTCCATCAACGGTCGCTTACACAACCAAGATCTTGTTCGCTTAGGTATGGCAGGTAACCTCGCTGAATACGTGCTAATTGATTACAAAGGCGATACCAAACTGGGTAAAAACGTCGACTACAATGGCGCGCCTGCGGGTTACACCAAGATGCCTTCAGAGAACATCTCCTACGTTTCAAAACACGATAACCAAACACTTTGGGACAACAACGCTTACAAGATCGCCACTGGTACTAGCTCTGCAGATCGTGCTCGAATGCAGTCTGTATCACTCTCTACCGTGATGTTGGGTCAAGGTATACCTTTCATCCACATGGGTTCGGAACTGCTGCGCTCGAAATCTATGCAGCGCGATTCTTATGACTCTGGTGATTGGTACAACCGCGTGTTCTTCGACGGTTCTGACAGTAACTGGAATGTTGGCTTACCTCGTGAAGACAAAGATGGTGCGAACTGGGATCTGATCAAAACCATCATTGCTGACCCAACGGCGAAACCAGACGCAGACGACATTGAACTCACTAAACAACAGTTCTTAGAGTTATTAAAAATCCGCAGCTCAAGTGAACTGTTCCGCTTAGATACAGCTGACGAAGTCATGAAGCGAGTCGATTTCCGTAACGTTGGCGAAGACCAAGTCGAAGGCCTAATCGTGATGTCTATCGATGATGGTGTATCCGCAGGTACAGACCTCGATCCAGCGAACGATGCGATTGTCGCGATTGTAAACTCAACCAATGAATCTCAATCGTTCAAAATCTCAGGAGCGACAGGCTTTGCGCTTCACGAGGTTCAACAAAACTCAGCGGATGACATAGTGAAAGGCGCAAGCTTTGCTAATGAATCATTCACTGTTCCAGCACTAACCACCGCTGTGTTTGTACAAGCACAAAACGGTGCACAAGGCGCTGGTTTGCCGGTTGATAACTCAGACAAGGATGTATCTAGCATTCCTCCGTACGGTCAAACTACCGTGTACGTGCGTGGTGATATGAATGGTTGGAACCCTGTTGATGATTGGGCGATGAGCTTTGTTGCTAATGGGGTTTATTCTGTAACAGGCAACTTAGACGCGGGTAGCTATGGCTTCAAGTTTGCGGATGCTGATTGGGAAACACCTAACTTTGGTTGCGATTCTGTAGAGCTTGCAAGCGGGTCAATCGATATTGGCACAGGTGGCAATTGCCAATTGAGCGTAACGGAAGCGGGCAGCTACACCTTCACTTTGAATGCGATTCACGAGCTTGACGACAATGTAGACAAAGCTGTGGTATCTGTCACTAAGAATTAAGCTCCAAGCTGAGGTTCAAGTAACAGATAATAAAACAAGCGAAAGCTAGCCTTTGGGAGACGTCAGTCTCCCTTTTTTGTACCCAATAAACGCCAACCTAAGAAAGCCTTCTCCTAACACACATAAGTAACATTCAACCTTTAGTGATTGAGGAACCTTGTTGGCACTTGGTGAATATGAAGGCTTCTTTTTATTCACTTTCGGTTGCAGTTCCTGTACCCAGGATAAGCTTTCTTGAATCAAGTACATGAAATAGAGAAATGAGAGACGCTGTCTAGGCCAACGCCTACTTAATAGTAATCACGGATCCAAATGACATTGACCTACGTTAATCAGCTAGAGCGTTAGTGAATATCTATAAGCTCGCGTCTTCGAATCTCAAATATTTAACTAATTAAAGTATTTCATTTATCGCTGGCAATAAAAAAGGACCCTATTAGGGTCCCTTCTCTTAAATCAGACTTTGTAATTTTATCAGTTACTTTTTATTGACTGCTTTTACAAAGACTTCTTGTGCGCCTTCAATGCCTAGTGCTTTCGCTTCGTCTAATAGACCCAAAGCTTTTGGAATATTGTCAGCTTCGACAGCGGCTTTGATCGCATTATGGTAGTAAGTTTGTGTCTCTGGTTGAATTGTTTCAACCTTCGCGGCTGCCGTTGGCTTAGCGTTAGATTCACTGCTTGAACCGAACGAGAAGAAACCAACTCGATCAATAGCGACTTCGATTTTACCAACGTTTGAGTTTGGAACTGGAATATCTTCTACTTCTGGTAGGTAGTTACCACGGCCTTCCGCGTCTAAACGAGCAGGGTGAATAACGTCAGTAAAACCATCAAGGTCTTCTTGCTCTGTATAGATAACTAAGTAAACAGACTCAGCCGTTGTCGGAGGGTAGAAATCGTTTTCTGCGACAAGGCGGTTACCCAAATGCAGCCTAGGCTTCGCATATTCGAAGCTATCTTTACCGTAACGCTCTAACTCACGACCGTTTTTATCATAAATAACTGCGTTAGGAACAAATGCAGTGTCGCCGATCATACTAGTGATCTTAATAG
>NZ_MCYD01001379.1:0-2431 GCF_002876325.1 Vibrio sp. 10N.261.52.A1 | reverse complement strand
GTGGTCTGCGTTGCTCACCACTTAATGCGGCGTTGATATGACCCCCACTGTCAATTAAAAACGTAGAAGTTTCTGCTCCCTCATTTCAGAGCCTTTGTTCATTTTGGGATAGTGTTACCGCATAGATGAAGCAAGTAATGTCGTCGGTTCTCACGCTGATATACGTGGATTGCTCATCGTTTGATGAGTAGAGCCTACCTTACTTGTTCCGTCGTAGCACCTGTCTTCAGTCTATGCTCGTGGTTCAATACAGCCGAAGCTATATTGCCGTCCTAACGCCGTCGGTGTTTGTGCCACTCCCCATTCACCGTTGCTTGGATATTATTGCGAAGAAGAAAGCCCTTGAGTTGGAACTTTGCGTCTTTGAGATCTTTCATTGCCATTTCTCTGGCACGCGAGAGATCTCGAATAGCTTCATCTTCGGCTTCTGGTACATAGATGGGTGTAAGCTCTTCGGCTTTTAACAGCTTGGCGAGCTTTGCTGCGTCTCGTTTGTCAGTTTTAACTCTATCGCCTGGCTTCTTAGGTATAAGTGATGGAGCGACGACATAGCAGCAGTGTCCAAGGCTCGTAATCAGGCGATAAGTCCAGTAACCACATGGTCCTGCTTCATAGACAAAGTGCAGAGTGGCTTTTGGATACTTGGATTGCAGTTGTCTGGCCAATTTAATAAGCGCGGACTTGTTAGATTTAATACGGCCAAGGTGTTGTGGGTTTGCCCCTCGATGTTCTTGTAAAACAGCGACTTGAATAAATGACTTATGCGTATCTAAGCCAATGAAAATTATGCTATCTTTACTCATGCTAGCCTCCAAATTTAGTTGTTTGACGCACTAATTATGGCTCTGGCTTAAAGCTAACCCACGATATTGGAGGCTAGCACCTTTCGTGGGGGGCATTATGTCTATGTACACAGGAGGGGCAGTGAAAAATACAGTATTAATAGATTTTGACGGTGTAATTCGTCATTGGTCCAATATTGAAATGGAAGAGTATGCTGATACGTTGGGACTAGTACGCAACCCTTTGTTCACATGTGCTTTTTCTGAAAAGCACCTAATTCCCGCAATCACTGGCAAAATTTCTCATGATGAATGGTGTAACAATGTTTGTTACGACTTGTCGCTAGTTCATGGTGAGAGTACGGCGGCAAAGTTGGTTAACAAGTGGCGTTCACTCAACGCTGAGATTGACTATGAGTTCCTTAATAATATCCGAAGCCTACTTTCTAACGGTAGGGTTGTTTTGGTCACCAATGCGACAAGTCGATTAAACAATGACCTTGTTAACGTGGGTTTAGAGAAAGCATTTGATGAAATTGTTAACTCGTCAGAAATCGGCATTGCCAAACCTGACTTTTTGTTTTTTCAACGATTATTGAAGCGCCTCAGGGTAAAGTCGAAGCATTGCATCTTTATTGATGATACCCATCGAAATGTGGAGGCCGCTAGGGCTATGGGGATTGAAAGTCTTTTACACACTAGTACAAAGGAAACACTGGATTTCATCAAAGATAAATGTACATAACCAAGCGTTCAATTGGACAACCAACGCTTAGCAGTTTTGGCTCACAGTTTGGTTTTAGTGTTTATGTCCCAATGCTTTAAGTTTGTGGCTGCGTTGTCTGCCTATTAACGCGGCGTTATGGCGCTCAGTAGATCTGCGGAAAATATTCAAAGAGGAATTCGGAAAAGATGATACGTAATTTCTACACTTGCGATAAAGAAGTCGACCAAAATAGCCATGATGGAGAAGGTTCAATAGATATCTATCGTGCATTCAGACGTAAAGATTTTTCAGGAGCTTGGGACTTTGCCATCAGAGTTGTACTGCCACCGGGAAGCTCCATGGGAGAGCATACTCATGGTGATGATGAAGAAATGTATATTATTTTAAAAGGTGAAGGGACCATGACTATCGAGGGAGAGCCTAGAAAAGTAACTTCTGGAGATATGATTGTGAATAAACCTCACGGTACACATGGCTTGGTGAATACGTCTGACTCGGAAATCGAATTACTCATTATCCAAGCAAGTTTAAAGTAAATCACCACAAAAAATCGCTTAACAGGAGTTCCTAACGTTTGGCCACTTTAATTTAAATCAGCTGTAGTGTTTGAGGGAAAGATTTTAAGTTGGGTGGTATAGCGTTCTCGCCCGTCAACCATGCTTTAAATGAAAAAGGACATTTATGATCACAACAAAGAACCTAATACTCACCCCAGTTAGTTACTGCGATTTAGATATATACTCCCAAATATTAGGCTCAGATGAGTTGACAAAGTTTCTTCCAAAAGGACGTGCATATTCAGATGAAGAAATTCAGTCACACCTAACAAATCGAGTAAAGCATTGGGAGCATGGGTTTGGCTCTTATGTAATCAGCCTCAAAAATGAACTTAAAACTAAAATAGGTTACGTCGGAGTTGAGT
>NZ_MCYD01001378.1:0-1567 GCF_002876325.1 Vibrio sp. 10N.261.52.A1 | reverse complement strand
TGATTCACTAGGCTAACCGAACCCACATTCAGTGCGTCGATAGCACCGGTCAGGTCTAGAGCAGGGTTTAGCGTTACAGTAACGGCTTTGATTTGTTTATCAGACATATCGATTCCTTAACCTTCGCCAAGGCCTGAAGCGAT
This sequence comes from Vibrio sp. 10N.261.52.A1, assembly GCF_002876325.1. Classification (NCBI taxonomy): domain Bacteria; kingdom Pseudomonadati; phylum Pseudomonadota; class Gammaproteobacteria; order Vibrionales; family Vibrionaceae; genus Vibrio; species Vibrio sp. 10N.261.52.A1. Next base: position 1,424 of record NZ_MCYD01001378.1, on the reverse strand, counting down.
AGCTTTGCCAATCGATTCAAGTGCTTGTGCTGCATCGTCGCCTTCAGCAACAAACTGAAGTTGGTGGCCGTGTTTAACGCCAAGTGCGATCACTTTCATCAAGCTCTTCGCGTTCACTTCTTTTCCGTCGCCATCTAGGTTTGAAACGCGGATTGTTGATTCGAACTTCTTCGCTTCAGCAACCAACATTGCGCCCGGACGAGCGTGTAGGCCGTGTGCGTTTTTGATCTTGAATACTGCGCAGTTGTCATCGCCTTCAGACGCTGTAGAAACCGCTTCACCTTTAAGAAGGCCAATCACTTGTTCAACGTCAGCAGTTAACAGTTGTTGCTGTTTACCTTCGAAAACCACTTTGCTTAGGTTTGCCAGAATCGACTGGTGCGCGCTGTTACAAGCCGCGAATGCCACAAGAGCTTTTACTGGTGTGCCTTCGAATTCACAATCGTTCGCCGTAGAAACAAAAGATACGCCAGTGCGCGTTACGCCTTTATCGCTACCTAGTAACCAAACGCCTTGCCCTAGGTGAGTTGGAGTCTTTGTTACTAGGTCAGCAACGAATGCGTTGTCTGTACAACCTGTGTTCTTCAGTAGACCGCCCGCAACAGCAGACATTTGAACCATGTCGCTTGCTGGGAACAGTAGCTGAACTAAAGAAGCGTCTAGGTCAGCTTCTAACTGAACTTCACCGTTCAGTAGGGCAATGATTTCGTCTTCTGATTTCGCTTGTTTTAGTTTCTCTTCAACGCCGTCCGCCGCTAGAACCTTTGTTAGCTGCTTAAGGATGCCTAAGTGCTCGTCAGATTTTGCTGCAATACCAATTGCTACGTAAACACGGTTGCCATCTGCCCAATCAATGCCTTCAGGGAAGTGGTGTACTGCAACGCCTGTCTCTTTTACAAGGCCGCGAGTGTCTGTGGTGCCGTGAGGAATAGCGATGCCGTTACCAAGAAACGTAGAGTTCTGGTTTTCACGGTTCAGCATTCCTTCTACATAACCAGAGTCCACTAAGCCTTTCGCAGTTAGGTCGCCAGCAATGTTCTGGATAGCTTTGAATTTGTCATCGGCCGTTTGACCAAGAGTGATGTCAGATTTTGATAATTTAAGCATGGTGCCTCTTTAGCGTATCGCTTGAGAATTTGTGTATCGCTACGATTCAGTCTAGAGCAATATTTTCTCGTCGCTTGCTCTTTGTTTTATCTTGGCTGAATCGGTTCAGCATTCAGTGTAAAAAAATTCAGCAAAGCCAATTCTGTTAACCAAAATAGTTTTGCTGCGTGTCGTAATTTCAGTTTCGTTCATAACGAGAAGTTGAATCACGACAAATGACGCTCAATCCATTCAAAAGGATGATTGAAGTCACTTTTCAGATTTTGCTGAATCCTTTCAGCTTTTATACTGAATCGATTCAGCATATAATTCAACTA
>NZ_MCYD01001377.1:0-702 GCF_002876325.1 Vibrio sp. 10N.261.52.A1 | reverse complement strand
GATGAAGTTATCGATCATGCTGCCTACACCTTGAATGTAGCCGTTAAAGATAAAGTTTGTAGGGCCAAAGATCAGGATGTAGACCATCAATGCCATTGCAAGAATCACGTTGTAACGGCTTAGCATTTGCATTCCACGGTTAAGGCCGCTCAATGCCGATAATGTGTATAGAACGATAGCGAATAAGATGATGATCAGCTGCGTCGTGAAGCCATCAGGGATATCAAACAGTGCATTCAGTGCATAGCTCACTTGCAAGCCCAAGAAGCCGATAGGACCGATGGTGCCCGCCGCTACAGCGACAATACAACATGCATCAATCAAAGCGCCGGTGTGACCTTTCAGTGCACGTTCGCCTAACACTGGGTAAAGCAAAATACGCGGTTTAAGTGGCAAGCCTTTGTCGTAGTGAAGGTGCATAACCACGATAGACGTTAAGCTGCCGACGATTGCCCATGCTAGGAAACCCCAGTGCATGAAAGATTGCGATAAAGCGTTCACAGCACCTTGCTGTGCGTTTTCTTGTGCACCGTACAATGGTGGTGGGCTAACGTAGTGAGCAATCGGTTCTGCTGCAGCCCAAAATACGCCGCCACCCGCAAGTAGCGTACAGAAGATGATCGCCATCCAACGGAAACCATCCATTTCAGGTTTAGCGATGCCGCCTAGGATAACCTTGCCTGTTCGCCCTGCCGCCAGGCC
>NZ_MCYD01001376.1:0-1129 GCF_002876325.1 Vibrio sp. 10N.261.52.A1 | reverse complement strand
CTTGTTTGTTTTTTAGGGTCGCTTTTAGTTTTTGGAATAACCACTGATTTAATGGTGCCTCTTTTTGTGAACGACGACAGCTCATCACATAGCTCACATCGAAAGTGAGTTTTTCTGGTAGTTCCATACTACGGCAGCCTTCAGGGACGCTGCCACTGAGCGTAATTCCAAAATAGTCTGAATTGAGCATGATATCGTGAATCATCGCTGGGTGATCGATATCTGCTCTAGGGTTTATTTCAAAGCCAATGTTTCTGAGACGATCCAGAATTGGGTACTTATTGTCATTCCATCCAGGTGTTTTAAATAGAACCGTCGGATAGTTGGCGAGCGACTCAAAGTCTTTCGCTGGGTGGTCCTCTCTTACAAAGAACACCACTTTTCCTTTTCCGAAGTCCATTTGAGAAATCGACTGCGGTAAGGTTTCATCAAAGTAGTGCACCGCTATTGCCTCTTCGCCGTCTATGAGTTGGTTTCTAGCATTGCTTCCCCATCGTAGGAATGAGTAGTGAGCATTCGGGGCTTCTTTGCTGAGAGCGAAGTAGAGTTTGGATCCAAAACGTTCCCAAAACAGCGTGTTCGCGTAGATTTTGATCGTGCCTCGATAAGATTCTGGAGAGAAGTCTTGATGTTTGATGGCCTCGATACTACTCAATATCTGTTCAAAGTTGCTGATGTTATTTTCAACAAAGGTCGTGGGTTCGAAGCCATGTTTGGTTTGAATAAACAGTGGGTCGTTAAGTTGGGTTTTTAACTTTGAAAGGTTCTTACTGATCGCTCCAGAAGTTTTTCCTAGCGACTCTGCTACCAGTCCTACATTACGAAGCTCATACATCCGCTTGATGACGAGGATATTTTGAATATCGAGGTTGATGTCCACAGGCTCTCCAAATCATTCCTTTTATAGGCAGCAATCTCTGTGCGCTAAGCCGCCAGAAATCATGTGACTCTAATATCATAGTGGCAATGCACAACTTCTAAGACAGGACAACGTCAGAAGATCGCTAATCCCTTGATTTTCCATTTGGTAAATCTTGCTTTTCCTCGTGTCGTTATCTTTCTGTCGCTAAAGTTACCTCAACAAAGCAACACAGATATTAGACGAACAGATAATTAGAAATTCAACGAG
>NZ_MCYD01001375.1:0-2051 GCF_002876325.1 Vibrio sp. 10N.261.52.A1 | reverse complement strand
AGATAGTATCGGCTTGTTTTACGATGTTCTGCTCTTCTTTACTGGCAGTGCCGGAGATTAAGAAGGGGGCGAAATCATCTTGAAACTCTTCTGGCAGCATCGAAAGTAGCCTTTGCTCTGCAGCTGCTTCTATCTTCTTATACTCTTGGGCGATATCTGGGTTGTAGTATTTGACGGGTGTAGGCAGATCCCCAGTCAGTACTTCGCTGGTGTCATGATACATCCCGATTAGGGCAATGTGTTCTGGGTCGAGTTTGCCATCAAACTTTTTGTTTTTGATAAGCGCCAAGGCATGGGCAACGAATGCGACCTGTAGGCTATGTTCTGAAATATTCTCGCTTGAGACGGAGCGCATCAAAGGCCAGCGTTGGATAAGTTTCATGCGTGCGAGGTGGGCGAAGAAATGGCTCTGTTTCATAAGTGTCCTTTCTAAAGAGAGCTCCACTCGTATCTTATGTTCACTCAAACAGTACGAGACAGCGGATACAAAAAAGGCTCCTAAACTGGAGCCTTTTAAGCATAGAAGTGAATGAATACAAGTTAAAGTCTTTTAAAACAGCGAATTGTAGCCATCTTTCTTTGTGCTCATTAACCTTCGATAAGGTCGTCTTGATTGTAAGTCTGCAAGAAGCGCTCTAGGCGACCAATTGCCACTTCAAGGTCTTCAATATGTGGCAAAGTCACAATACGGAAGTGGTCAGGTTTAGGCCAGTTGAAGCCAGTACCTTGTACTAACAGTACTTTTTCTTGCTTAAGGAAATCGAGTACGAACTTCTGATCGTCTTTAATGTTGTACATCTCGGTGTCGATCTTCGGGAACAGGTACATCGCGCCCTTTGGCTTCACACAAGATACGCCAGGGATCTTGTTAATCAGTTCCCATGCTCGGTCACGTTGCTCAAGCAGGCGGCCGCCTGGCAGAATCAGTTCATTGATACTCTGATAGCCACCCAATGCCGTTTGGATAGCGTGCTGCATTGGTACGTTGGCACACAAACGCATAGAGGCAAGCATTTCTAAACCTTCAACATAACCTTTGGCTAAGTGTTTAGGGCCGGTCAAGAACATCCAACCACCACGGAAACCACAAACACGGTAAGCTTTAGATAGGCCGTTGAACGTTACCATCAGTACGTCTTCAGCCAGCGTTGCAACAGAGGTATGCACAGCACCGTCGTAAAGGACTTTGTCGTAAATCTCATCAGCGAAGATGATTAGGCCGTGTTCACGTGCAATCTCGACAACTTGCAGTAGGAAATCACGGCTGTAAACCGCACCTGTAGGGTTGTTCGGGTTGATAAGAACGATGCCGCGAGTCTTCGGTGAGATCTTTGCGCGCATATCATCCAGATCTGGGTACCAGTCTGCATCTTCATCACACATGTAGTGAACCGGAGTACCACCAGAAAGTGCAACAGACGCTGTCCATAGTGGGTAGTCTGGAGCGGGAACTAAGATTTCATCACCATTATCCAGTAGCGCTTGCATAGACATAACGATAAGCTCTGAAGCACCGTTACCAATGTAAACGTCTTCTACGTCAAGATTACGTAGGCCTTTTTTCTGGTAGTGTTGAACAACCGCTTTACGGGCTGAATAGATACCTTTTGAGTCGCAGTAACCTTGAGATGTCGGCAGGTTACGGATTACGTCAACAAGGATTTCATCAGGGGCGTCAAAACCAAATGGGGCGGGGTTACCAATATTAAGCTTTAGTATTTTATGCCCTTCTTCTTCCATGCGCTTAGCATGTTTGAGTACAGGCCCCCTGATTTCATAGCATACGCTGTTGAGTTTTGACGACATCCCGATATTTTGCATTGCCGATTTCCTGAAATTAATTTAAATACTTTATTAAAGTACCGCAAAATGGCGTTTGATAGAATAAAAATCTGATGAATGTCGCATTTCAGTGTCACGTTTGGTCTTTTTGTTGTCACCCTTTTCTAAGTTTTAATTCATCGCTTTTATGGTTATTGTCTAAAATGATAGAGGGGCTCGCTTAAAGTCACAGGAATGTTGAAAAGATATCGGACATTCTTGATCTAAGT
>NZ_MCYD01001374.1:0-3515 GCF_002876325.1 Vibrio sp. 10N.261.52.A1 | reverse complement strand
ATACTGGCATAGAGCTTAACAAGGATTTTTACGCACCAGACGTTGATAAATTAACCGCTATCGATGGTGCGGTCGTGCAATCTGATCAAACGGTCATGTTGTACATGAATCGAATCAATAGTGATGAGATCGTAGAGTTTTACATCAACCCAATTTTACAGACGGTTGAGCAAAGAACGAATGATGGTTTTATCTCTCCAACGGGGTTCGCTTCTTTAAGCCACTAAGGTTGAATGCTTTCCTCCACTATTTTAAGGGAGCCGCTCTCTTAAACCTACCTCACATCATGCCTGCTCATCCAGCAGGCATTTTTGTACTAATCAAAACTCACGGGCGCATGGCGATTCAGGAGCTTAGGAGGAAAGAGTACCAGACAACATAGCTGAACAATTTGTAGAAAATGGTAAGCTAATTAGTATCTTGTATGACTGGGCATTTAAACCTTCGGATCTACACGCGCTCTATCCACACCATAGACGCGCATATCCAAGGTAAAAGCCCTGCTTGATTATCTTGAAATGACCGGACGCCAATAATGAACACCATTTACCAAATCAGTGACTGCCACCTCTCCGATGAATCCAGTTATGAAAACCTACGTCGAGCGCTTGAATACGTCAATAACGATCAAGAATGCGAAGCTATTTTCCTGACAGGTGACATTTGCTGTAACCCCAAACCCGGTGACTATACTCACTTAGAAACGTTCGTTCGACACCTTACCAACAAATCTATTTATGCGATTGCAGGCAACCATGATGACTCTCGCTTAATGCGTGCAGAACTTAAAGGTTCGACGATCTGCGTGACCGACAGAGCCAACGTTTTTGGGCGAGAGTTTGTGTTCCTCGATTCGAGTTTCAAACCCAAAGACAGCGTTCACCCGCTCGGTTCAGGGCGTATCGATAATCGAGGCCTAGCCCAGTTAAAGAAACAGCTGAGAAAAGCCAGTAACCCTATCATTGTTGTTCACCACCCTATCATCCCTGTCGGTGCCGATTGGATGCAAGCAATACGTCTCGAGAACGATTTTTCCATAATGAAGGTGCTTCAGAAATATGGAGTACGAGAGGTGATTTGTGGACATGGGCATGATCAAATAACAACGACACAACAGGGCATTACTCAATATATGGCGCCTTCTACAGCTTATGGGTTCGACCACTCGATTGAGGAGTACAATCGCAGTGATAATATTGGATTAAGCAAGATCTCCACATCGCAATACTCATTTGATTATCTGGCTATCTACCTTTGAATATTCGTATTTGAACTTGCGCGCTACCGCTAACTGGCAAGCCATTCATCTAACACGGAGATGAATTGGGGGTTTATAAGATAACCAATAGAAGCATGCGGGTTACTTTGCCCGTCACACACATTGAGATTGTAAATTGGATAAATGTCTTTCATTCCACCAGCAATCAAATCCAGTTTGAGCATCTCTTGAAAGTCATTTTTGATTTTGCTGTCGTGAGAGATAAAGTCATCTTCAGCCGACAAGTTCACCCACCTATGAATATTTAAAGGGTACTTTTTCATGCCCTCTAAACGGCTCCCTTTCAAGCGCTCTTTTACACTCTCATCGCCTAATGGTGAACCTAACGTAACCAGAAGATCGATCTTCTTTTTAGCGCCGTAAGCGTTTCGGTACTCACTGTAATGGGAGAGTTTCCATAACACGTCATAACTGATCATTGTGCCAAGGCTATGTGCGACGATCATCACCTCATCTTGGTTATCTAACGCCTCTCTCAGCTCCACCATTAATCGATACCTTACGTCGCTACCAAAGTAAGAGTCTTCATACCAATAATGACTCATATCGGGAGCAACTAATGCTATAAGTGGCTCTGCCATTTTCAAACGACTAAGCACAGAAGAAAAAGTATCCGCGAGCGCCTCTTGCAGGAACCCTGCCTTCGAAACTTCACCATACGTTTTCTTATTAAACTGATGGGACGTGTACCCTTTGAGATCGATCAAAGCCTGTTGTCGGACAAGCGGCTCTTCAGTTGGCTTGTTCAATAATGTGTTTGATAAGTCGCCAAAATACACGAAACGCTTCTCGATATTCTGGAAAGCTTGGAGTGAATCAGAACCTTTACAGTCACGCTGTAATCCATGTTCGATAGCATCGTACCACAATGATTGAAGCGACTCCCTGTCAGGCTTTTGCCCCCGACCGTGGATAAATATAATTTTCTTTGCCATACCTGAAACCTCGTGTTCACTACCGACATTAATCATCGGGCGGCTATTTTCCTGAAAATTAACGAGGATAGAACCGATTAATCTCGCCTCCCTTGTTTTATGCGGCCTACATAACTGAAATGAACCCTCGTTAAACATCAACTTGTCAGTTTTACCGCGTAAATACCCCATACATAAGGGCCTAGAATCACATCGGGAATACAGCTAGATCAGGTTTATCGGTGTCCTTTCCAAGCAAGCTAATTCCGATTCTGACACGCTAAGATAAGCTCTAAGATTCGATGATGTACGATAACCACATATACTAGGGGGTAGTATTTTATACTCAGGGGGAGTATAGTTTTTCACGCACTGTCTCACAAACCACGGAAGAAGAGTTTCCATATGAAAGATGTTAAAGGTGTTTTCCGCAACCTAGAGAAGATGCTAAGAAAAGCAAACTGGTTCGAGGATGGTTGGGAGATCTATAACCGTGGAGAGTACCTTCAGTTATATAAAGAGACTTGGTTCAACCAAAAACAGGGCGGTATCCACTTTGAGACCTTTATCGAAGGGCCTCAAATTAAGCAAAAAGCCTTTCCTGTTTGCATGCATGCGGAAGAGGACTGCCCTTCCCAAGCGGAATTTATACGCCAGTTTAAAGCTCTAGAAAAAGATCGTATTGAAAGTTGGAAAGGCTACAAAACCCAAGACAACAGTTACGGGATTTGCCAGAGAACCCTCCCCCTAAACTTCAAAAACCTAGAACAGCGTTTGTTCGAAGAATTCAACCGACTGCGCTCACTTGAAGCCAGTGTAGAGAAAGTACTAGATAGGCTCTAATATGAAAAAACAGAAAAGCCCTTGTATTGATATGTGCGATTTTTCACACGACAAAGGGTGGTGTTTAGGCTGTGGTAGAACACGAGAAGAGTGTAAGGCATGGAAATCAATGAAGCCTTACGCTGTTAATGTTCTCAAGAAAGAACTAGTAAAAAGAAAGGCTCAAATGAACCGCTAAAGAAGCGCTATTTGATGTATGAATCCAATACTTTCAGTACCACTTCCATATCTTCTTCACGCTGAACTTTGTCATCTTCTAGTACCACATGCTCTAGAAGGTGACCTTTAATGACCTCTCTCATCAAGCCATTCACTGCGCCACGAATCGCTGCAATTTGCTGCAGTACGTCTTGGCACTGTTGCTCGTCGTTATCGAGCATCTTTTTTAAACCATTGACCTGACCTTGTATCTTACTAACTCGGGCCTTTAGTTTTTTCTGATCTTTGGCTGTATGTGACATAACGTAGGTACTCAAGGT
>NZ_MCYD01001373.1:0-3215 GCF_002876325.1 Vibrio sp. 10N.261.52.A1 | reverse complement strand
CTGAGCTAGTGTCGCATTCTGAAAACGTCTTTCGCCGTTCAGGGCTGCGAATTATAAGAGCATTTTTTTGTGATGCAAGTCCTTAATGCAAAATTACGAAACTTTTTATTCAACTGCTGTAAAAGCACACAGATTTGCAAAAAAATTAGCTCTTATGTCCCTGAAAAGTTAGACAAACGTGATCAGTTTATCTGGCTAGATGTTAATAATTGTTTTTCGGTAGTACTGCAGCTCGGCAATTGACTCGCGAATATCGTCTAATGCTAAGTGGCTTCCTGACTTAGCAAAACCATCTAATACTTCAGGTTTCCAACGACGAGCTAGCTCTTTAAGCGTACTGACATCTACATAGCGGTAGTGGAAGTACTCTTCTAATTCAGGCATGTGCTTGTATAAGAAACGGCGGTCTTGGCCAATGCTGTTACCACAAATCGGCGATTTACCTTTTGGTACCCACTTTTCAAGAAACGCGATCGTCTGTTCGATAGCGTCTTGCTCAGTGATGGTGCTTTCTTGAATTCGCTTCACCAGGCCACTGCCAGTGTGCGTCGTTGTGCACCATTCGTCCATCTTGTCTAATTCACTCTGAGGCTGGTGAATAGCCAAAACAGGTCCTTCAGCAAGGATGTTAAGCTCACTATCAGTCACGATAGTCGCAATTTCAATGATTTTATGAGTTTCAGGATCCAGTCCCGTCATCTCTAGATCTACCCAAATTAGGTTCTGATCGCTAAAGGACATAAGGCGTCGCCTATTTGTTTATGTTTAAAAGAGGTACTATACCCAAATAACTATACTCAAACTAGCTTTAGGGTCATCGAAATCAAATGGCACCAGCAACAGTAGTTTGAGTTCCCAATCATCAAGTTAGATGTGTTAAGTGAAAAATTGTGGCTAAGAAAAAGAAGTTAACTAAAGGTCAGGTGCGTCGCGTACGTAGCAACCAGAACAAGCGACTCAAGAAAGAAGACTCAATCCAATGGGATGAGAACATGCTTGGTAGCACCAAAAGCGGACTCGTGATTACGCGCTTTGGTCAACATGCTGATATCGAAGATCTTGAAACAAACGAAGTTCATCGTTGTAACTTACGCCGTAGTATCGAGACTTTAGTTTCTGGTGACCGAGTGACTTGGCGTGCAGGCCTAGAATCGATGGCTGGTATTTCAGGCGTTGTGGAAGCCGTTGAGCCAAGAACCTCAATGCTGACTCGCCCAGATTACTACGACGGCCTAAAACCTGTTGCGGCTAACGTAGACCAGATGGTTATCGTATCTGCTGTACTTCCAGAGCTATCGCTTAATATTATCGACCGTTACTTAATTGCTTCAGAAACAGTAAAAATCGCACCGCTTGTTGTACTCAACAAGGTCGACCTACTGACTGAAGAGCAAATTGCTGAGTACCAAGAAACCCTGAAAATTTACGAACAGATCGGCTACAAGGTGATGTTCGTGAGTAAAGAGTCTGGCTACGGCATTAAAGAGCTAGAAGCTGAACTTAAAGGCCGCATCAATATCTTTGTTGGCCAATCTGGTGTAGGTAAGTCCAGCCTAGTGAATGCGCTAATGCCGACACTCGACATCGAAGAAGGTGAAGTTTCTGAAAACTCAGGCCTTGGTCAGCACACCACTACAGCAGCTCGCTTGTACCACTTCCCTTCAGGTGGTGACCTAATCGATTCACCTGGAGTTCGTGAGTTTGGTCTATGGCACTTAGAAGCCGATGAAATCACCGAAGCTTTCGTTGAGTTCAAGCCTTACCTTGGCGGCTGTAAGTTCCGCGATTGTAAGCACAATGATGATCCAGGCTGCATCCTGCGTGAAGCCGTTGAGGATGGGAAGATCAGTCGACTGCGCTTCGACAACTACCACCGCATCATTGAGAGCATGGTCAACAACAAAGACAACCGTCAGTATTCACGAAACAAAAAAGCAGATCTTTAATCGCGTTTTTGTGAACAAATATGTGCAGTTACTGACAATTGGCGCGAATTTAAGTAACATCTCGCGCCCTAAAGCGTCATCGACAGATTGAATTGAAAAACACATAGCATTGGAAAATTAATACAATGGATAAGATTAAAGTTGGATTGCAGTACTGGATTCCACAACATGGACTAACTCGTCTAGTCGGCAAACTGGCGTCTGCTAAAGCGGGCGGCTTAACGACAGCGATCATCAATTGGTTCATCAAACAATACAAAGTGAACATGGATGAAGCGCTACATAGCGACCCAAAACACTTTAAAACATTCAATGAATTCTTCGTACGTGAATTGAAAGACGGCATGCGCCCTATCGCTGAAGGCGACTCTGTTATCGTTCACCCAGCAGACGCTCGCGTAAGCCAATTTGGCCCAATTACTGACGGTCAACTGATTCAAGCGAAGGGCCACGACTACTCTGCACGTGAGCTGCTAGGTGGTGATGCCGGTCTTGCTGAAGAGTTTAAAGACGGTGAATTCGCAACGCTTTACCTATCTCCAAGTGATTACCACCGCGTACACATGCCATGTGACGGTACGCTGCGTCAGATGATCTACGTTCCAGGTGACCTTTTCTCTGTTAACCCATTAACAGCTGAGAATGTTCCAAACCTATTCGCACGTAACGAGCGCGTAGTGTGTATCTTCGATACGGAATTTGGCCCAATGGCACAAGTATTAGTTGGTGCAACTATCGTAGGTAGCATCGAGCAAGTATGGGCTGGCACGATTACTCCACCACGCGGTAACTCTGTGTACAAATGGGATTACCCAGCACAAGGCGATAAAGCAATCATCTTGAAGAAAGGCGAAGAAATGGGTCGCTTTAAGCTTGGTTCAACGGTTATCAACCTATTTGCGAAAGATGCCATCAAGTTTGACGACACGATGCAAAATGGCGAGAAAACGGTTCTTGGTACGCCTTACGCACACATCGCTGGTAAAGACGTTGAGACTGAAGCTGTTGATTCAGTAGAGAACACAGACCAAGCGTAATAATTTGAGCGAACTCATGTAGCTTCCAAGGCGCGTTATTTGAATCAATAACGCGCCTTTTTATTATCCAGCTCTCTAACCTTCCAATCCCCCTAAGCCCTGACCTAAAAGAGCAATGCATAAATCAGCGCTATAAAAGATTGACCAAAAACAAAACAGTTGCCGAAACCTTAAACAACTTTTTGATTTTCCAACCCGTCTCCAAGTACCAAAAAACCAGATAACTTACTCT
>NZ_MCYD01001372.1:0-2238 GCF_002876325.1 Vibrio sp. 10N.261.52.A1 | reverse complement strand
CAATTCATGCTATACAGAAAAAATCTGTATTTAGTGATGTAGGTAAGGAGCTATAGAACTTAAAGTATTGTTATTCATAGCAAAACAGATGTATGGTTTTCGTCATTAAGATACTAGACAGGATAATTTTATATTTAAGTACAAAATTGTTCTGTCTAATATAGCTGTTAGTGCCCAGAGGAGAAAAATAATCATGGAAGAAATTAGGCTTGTTTCTATAGGAAAAGTTGAATCAACCAGAAGTGAGATGATTGATGATAATTGGGATAAAGAAAACGCCTCTATAGTTATTGATGCTGCGTTCGGGGCGGAAGCTCTTATCGGACTGTCTGATTTTTCTCATGTTGAAGTGACTTTTTATTTCAACAAAGTTGATAAATCAAAGATCATCACGGGGGCAAGGCATCCAAGAAATAACACTGATTGGCCGAAAGTTGGTATTTTTGCCCAAAGAGGTAAAAACCGACCGAACCGTTTAGGTTCTACAATTTGTGAAGTTATTGCTGTTTGTGGGAGTGTGCTACAAGTTAGAGGATTGGATGCAATAGACGGTACGCCAGTGGTAGACATTAAGCCAGTAATGGGTGAATTCTTACCAAGAACAACCGTCGAGCAGCCCGAGTGGTCAAAAGAAATCATGTCAAATTACTGGTAGTCAGAGTGCTAATGTGGCGTTATGTCCTTTCGGTTTTTTGAGGTTCTATGAAAATAAGAAAAATGAGTTCAGTTGACTTGCCGGCTTTGTATGATATTTACACCGACAAAGAGGTTGTGAACAACAATCGTTACTTGCCTGAGATCAAAAGGGAAGAGTTTGACTCAATGTTCAATGACAGCCAGCTTAATTTTGTCGCAGTTGAAAGCGATGGAGAACTCTTGGGCCATTTGGCTATTAACTCAACGCCTAAGCCGACGTTAAAGCACTCTGCATCTTTTGGTATTGCGGTCGCCAAAACTTCTAGAGGAAAGGGAGTGGGTCGTTTCTTAATGGAATACTTGCTGTCGTATTGTGATGAGCAGCTAAACTTGACGCGTTTAGAGTTAGAGGTGCATGCAAACAACGTTGCTGCGTTGGCACTTTATAAATCCTTTGGTTTTAAAGTTGAGGGTACAAAACGCAAGGCTGTGCTTGTTGAAGATGATCTTATAGACATCGTCATCATGTCGAGAGTGCGGACATAACAAGCATTTAAGGTTTCAAGATACTTTTTCTTATCTCAACTGATGGCATTAGGTAAGACGAGCTAAGAAGGTTTTGTCCAAAACCTTCACAGGCTGAATTTTTACCCGTGGCACTTTCTAACTCAAAAGTGCCCCATTTAAAGTTAGCCCACTTATCAGTCACCTTTTATGAATGAGGGCATTGACCTACTTTCTAATCAGTAATAGTGTCTACTAATTTGGTGGCTATTCAATCTTTTGGCGCATTCTCTTGCGTTAAAATAAGAATACTTACTAATAATACCGTTATACCCATTAAGGAAAATGCGTTGAAATTTCAATTAATTATGGAAAATTTAGAGCAGTTCGGGATTCAAAACGATCTTGCTCAATCTGATAAATCAAAGCAGTACCTCAATATCACAAAAGACACAGGTGAGTTTTTATCTGTGCTAGTTAAAGCAACGGGCGCACGCAGGATCTTGGAAGTTGGCACATCCAACGGATACTCTACGATTTGGTTAGCGTCGGCACTTCCTGAGGATGGTAAGGTTTACACCATTGAAGCAAACTCTCAGAAAATAGAAGAGGCATCGATAAATTTCCATAAGACGCATACCAGTTCGAAGATTGCTCAACTAGTTGGAGATGTTGCAGAAGTCCTATCTGATGTCCCTGAAAGTATGGATTTTATCTTCCTTGATGCTGACAGAAAAACCTATGTATCGTTAGCTGACAACATATTCAATCTTCTGAAAGCGGGTGGTTTATTGGTCTGTGATAATGCCATATCTCATGCAGATGAACTTACAGAATTCAGAGCGTGGATAAGCTCTCAGAAAAATCTGAGCGTTTCGTTGGTGCCAGTAGGTAAAGGTGAGTTACTGGTCTATAAGAGTGAAAAATAGGTGTAACAGATAGGAGGTATGTGTCGCATTGCCGACGCAAATCCGAAGTGTTGGACAAGCAAAATAGAGCAACCTACCTAAGAAGCTTTTGTCCAAAAGCTTCTTAGAGTTCTCAAGCCGCATCATTCAACCCCTCATTTTTAAGCAAATTAATCTAATGTAATACCTG
>NZ_MCYD01001371.1:0-982 GCF_002876325.1 Vibrio sp. 10N.261.52.A1 | reverse complement strand
CACTTAAGACTTAAGTAACAATTGTCTAATTTTAGAGTTATAGATAACCTTAACAAAGCAACTAGGGAGCAATCTAAAAAAGTACCTTAATACAGCATGTGTAGGCAGTGTTTGCTTCCAACGACAAATATTAAAATAAACCTTAAACTCAGAGTTAGCTTTCTTGATTGTTCTCCTAGAATATGCTCCATCCATTCTAACTAGGACTAGGGTATCTTTAATATTTCCGAATATACATTTAGACCGTAAGCCTTTAAACCACATTGCAATATCTTCATTTAATGGATAATTAATCGGATACTCCATTAAATTTATCAAAGCTGATTTTCTAAAGCACACTGTTACATGCGCAATAGGGGAAAACTTATGGATAACATTAGCAATGGATAAATGATCTGTTGGATAACGTCGTGTAGTTACAATATTATCTTTCGACATAATAAACTCACAAATACTTCCACCACTAATATCTATAGTAGGGTTAGAATCCATAAATGAAATCTGCTTTAATAACCTCTCAGGTAATGAAATATCATCGGAATCCATTCTAAAAACATATCGTTCATCCTCTAAACATGCTATCAAACGATTCAGTCCGGAAGCTAATCCAACATTATTCTCACTAACAACCTTCTTATATATAAGACCACATCTATTAATGTACTCATCTAGCTCTTTAGAGATTTCCCCATCTATATGCAAATAGACATGTATACTCTCATCAACAGCATTCTGTTTTATTGTTATTGACTCTAGTGCTTCTTTAAACTGCGTTATTGAATCACCGCCATATATACACATTAAAACTGCAACACTCATACTAACTCTCTACATCTTTTAGGGATTTATGATACCAATACATTAAACAAAACAAACCAAAATATGGGCTAGGACTCAACACTTCAGCTTTAATATTCAGTAACATAAATAATAAAGCGATAATTATACCAATTGTTTTGTAATTCATTAAAAACTTATAAAC
>NZ_MCYD01001370.1:0-1469 GCF_002876325.1 Vibrio sp. 10N.261.52.A1 | reverse complement strand
CGGTGTCGGCTTTTTTCCAAAGAATGATGTTCTTGATGTTGTTTTCGACTTTCGCAACAGCAAGTTTTTCTGGTGTTGTTGTTGAGTTGAAGTTCTCGTAGTAAATATTAAAGTTTTCAACGTCATATGTTTTACCAGACGAGTTTGTTGCGGTTACTGTAAACGTAATGTCTGCGTCATTTTGAGTCTTATAGTTGCGCTCTGGGATACCATGAACTTGAGCAAAACTGCCGCTCGATTTTAGGTTATTACCGTACTGGGTAATATCAACGTTCACGTTTTTGTCTGCGCCATTTTTAATCGACTTTACGCTGAATTGCAGCGAGAAATTGTTGCCCAGGCTAACCACTGAGTTGGCGTTAGATGCGTCAATGACATTTTTTGAAGCACTGTTATTGTTACCGCCACCGCTTCCGCCGCCACAGGCAGTAAGCATTGTTGTAACAACAAGAGTAGGAATAATAAGTTTATTTATCATAGAGAACCAAATTATCTGCAAGCAATAAAGCTCGCATGTTACAAGAAATGGTATTTTCTCTTAGTAAGCCTTTGTAAGTTATGTATTGATAGAGCTTACAAATAATCTTTAAGTTATGTATTCGAGCTATTAATTTGCGGGAAGTAAGAAGGGTAATCAAAGTGGGCAAGCCTAAGTTGCCCACTGGTTTACTTTGCTTAGAAGTATTTTTTCGCTACTTCAACAGCTTTGTCCAAATCTGGAATCATAGTCAGCTCTGGAACTCGCTGAATATGAACGATTTTGTTGTCTTTATCGACAACGAATGTGCTACGAGCCAATAAACCAAGCTCGTTGATTTGTGTGCCTGATTCAAAACCAAAAACGTGGTCTTTGGCATCTGAAAGCAAAGTTAGGTTGTCTGTAATACCTTTCTCATTCTTGAATCGATCCAGTGCGAAAGTCGTGTCTGCACTTAGGCCGATAAATTCAATGTTATCTGTCAGTTCAGGGTTTGCTTTTACAAAGTTAGAAAGATCCTGAGCTTGTTGGTTACATACTGGTGTGTCAATCGAAGCCAGTAAACTAAAGATACGCACTTTGTCTGTTTTTGCTGTGGTATCGTACGGCTGATTTTTGTTTGTCATCAATGTCACTGAAGGCAGGTAATCACCAACAGCCAAGCTATTACCAACAAGGTTGAACGTTGTCTCGTAGTATAAAGTCAGCGTATTGTCTTTCCCTGTTGGAGCCGTTTCACTGGTTGTTAAGTAGTCCGCAGCACCAGCCGTTGTGGTTAAAATCAGTGCCGCTAGCGTGATTAGCGTTTTTTTCATGTTGAGTCTCTTGAATTATATTAGTTAAGCTCAGTTTCAAGCGCAGCGAACTCTAGCGAAATAAGATGCGGTTTGTTCAAACCAACAGATAATGAAAATCACACCGTTCGATTTTATTATAAAATATCAACGACTAAGAGAATAAGACCCTATTTAAAATGAGAGCTTACATAAGC
>NZ_MCYD01001369.1:0-20753 GCF_002876325.1 Vibrio sp. 10N.261.52.A1 | reverse complement strand
AATTAGATCCATTCAATGCATTAGAAGCAAAAACAGAAGCACAAAAATTATCTTTTGCTCCTATTGTTTTTCATACTGCTCGTACACTTCGTGATTTAGGTATTTTAAAAGCGCTCGATGATGCGGGGAGCGATGGCTTACCTGCTGAGACTATTTCAGAAATAACAGGTGTATCTGAATATGGTGTGAAAGTATTACTTGATATGGCGCTTAGCGCTCATATTGTTGTTTGGGAAAAGCCTAACTATAAGATAGCCAACCTTGGTTTCTACCTGTTGCATGATGGCATGACTAACGCAAACATGGATTTCACAGCCGATGTTTGTTATGCCGCGATGATGCACCTCACTGAAGCGATTGAAGAGGGCACTCCTGCTGGTTTGAAGGAGCTAGGGGATTGGGATACGATCTACCAAGGCTTGTCTCAATTACCTGAAAAAGCGAAAGAGAGCTGGTTCAAGTTTGATCACTTCTACTCTGATCGCTCATTCCCCGTTTTGCTTGAGAAGGTTTTCAGCAAGACACCTAAATCGCTGGTGGATATTGGCGGTAATACCGGTAAGTGGGCAATGCAGTGTTGCAACCATGATTCTGATGTTGAAGTCACGATTGTTGATTTGCCACAGCAGTTAGAAATGGCAATGGCGAACGCTAAGCAACATGGCCATCAAAACAGAGTGACGCCTTTCCCGGCCAACATGCTAGATAAGCAACAAGCGCTGCCAACGGGTGCGGATGTGTGGTGGATGAGTCAATTCCTCGATTGTTTCTCGCCAATGGAAATCCTTAGCATCTTAAAGCGTGTCCGCTCTCATATGTCAGAACAAGCGACCGTTTATATCCTTGAATTGTTCTGGGATGCACAGAAATACGATGCAGCTTCGTATAGCTTAAACGCGACTTCGCTTTACTTTACCTGCTTGGCAAACGGCAACAGTCGTTTTTACTGCAGTGAAGATTTCTTAGAGATAGTTGAAGAAGCTGGCTTTGAAGTGGTCACTCGCACCGATGATATCGGTCTTGGTCATACGCTTCTTGAATTGAAAGCTAGCGCGCAATAACACATAACAAACATGGCTTAAATTAATGAAAAAACTGTCTACTCAAGTAGTGATCATCGGAGCTGGGCCATCAGGGTCTATTGCCGCGTCTTTATTGCACAAAAAAGGCATCGATGTTCGAGTAATCGAAAAAAGCGTGTTCCCTCGCTTCTCAATTGGTGAAAGCCTATTACCCGCTTGCATGGAAGTGATTGAACAGGCAGGCATGACCGACGCGGTGACCAAGGCTAACTTCCAATACAAAGATGGCGCAGCATTTCGTAAAAATGGTGTGTACACCGCGTTCAATTTTGAAGATAAGTTCTCTACTGGACCGGGAACCACTTTTCAGGTTCAACGTGGTGCTTTTGATAAGGTGCTTGCAGATACTGCTGAGGCACAAGGTGTCACTATTGATTACCAGCATGAGTTGACGGGCATTAATTTTACCGACGACAGCACTATTTTAGATGTTCAAGTACTTGATGGAGAAAGCTATCAGCTCGAAGCACAGTACGTTTTGGATGGCAGTGGTTTTGGTCGAGTGTTGCCGAAGATGCTTGATCTGGAAGAGAAATCATCACTTCCACCTCGAAAAGCTATTTTCACGCATATTAACGATCATATCGCTGAGGTGGATACTGAGCTAGATTATGACCGAAACAAAATCCTAATCTCTGTGCACCCAACCAATCCTGATGTCTGGTATTGGTTGATCCCGTTTAGCAACGGTGTTTCTTCATTTGGTGTGGTAGGGGAGCCGAAGTTCTTTGAGTCTTACCCTGAAGATAAGATTGCCGCGATTAAGCAATTGGCAATGGAAGAGCCGGGTTTGGCTGAAATATTGGCAAACGCTGAGTACCCAAACCCTGCGGGTGAAATCGGTGGTTACTCTGCCAACGTTAAACACCTTGCAACTGACAAATACGCACTACTGGGTAACGCTGGTGAGTTTCTTGATCCTGTGTTCTCGTCAGGCGTGACGATTGCCATGAAGTCGGCGCAGTTTGCGGTTGAGTGTGTGGAAAAGCAGCTCAATGGTGAGACGGTCGATTGGGAACGTGAATACGCGGCCCCGCTGATGGTTGGCGTAAACACCTTCAGAACGTACGTTGAAGGTTGGTACTCCGGTACTCTGCAGGATGTGATTTTCTATCAGGATCCCAACCCTAAAATTAAACAAATGGTGTGCTCGATTTTAGCGGGCTACGCATGGGATCAAACCAATCCTTATGTGACAGATTCAAAACGCCGATTGACGACACTGGCAGAGATCTGCCGAAGCTAGATGGTCTATTTAGTGCTTTGCCATCGTGATAGTTCTATCTTATTGCTCCAAAAATAAAAAAACAGCTGCAAATGCGGCTGTTTTTGTATCTGACTCACTAGGTAAACCGATTGGAATTTAAGGCTACTTCAGGTCGATGCTGTTGAGGCGTCCCATGAATATGAGTAAATCAATCACGTCTTTGTGAGCGTCAAGTAGTGCGCGCTTAGTTTGGCTGTATGCGGCCAGTCGACCGTGCTTTCTGATGGAGCAGACCTTGGTTTTGTATTTGTAATCGCCGTTATCGGAGAACACGCGCCATTTGGCGATATAGCACTCATCACGATGTTCAGGGTCACTTTGTGTTGGGTTTGGCTTGAATACAATCTTAGGCTCTAAACTATGCGGAAGGCGCGTCATTAGGTAAGGCTCCTTGAGAACCTTCTTCCAAAACTTACCCCAAAGCTCTTTACCCAGCTCGTCTCTCAATTTGATGGTTTTCTTGAGTGCTTTTTCTTCGCCCATACGAACAAAACCGACAGACCGGTGCAGTACCGTGTCTTCTGGTGTGTGGATGTGGATCTTAAAAGCGGTCTTACCTTTCGAAATAAAGCGATAGCCGGTAGCACCAATTAGATTATTCTGACTCATAGCTTGCTAAATGATGATTATGTTATTAGTAAGGTTACGACAAATACGTAAAAACCGAAACTAATACCCATGAAAAAATTAAAGCCTTAACAGAGGTGCTAAGGCTTTATTAGAAACTATGAGTTTAGAGTGCTGCTAACTACATGATTTTTTGCATCACATCACCAATTTGAATGCTTCCCGCCAGGCTTGGCTGATCAATCGTCAGTTCAGCTTCGTTCTCGTAGACGCGAGAAACGGTCAGTGTGATATCGCTTTGTGAGACTTTATTGCGAGGTAAACCTCGTTGGTCGATAAACGAACCTGTGTGCCATAGCTGCAGTTTGTCACCCTGTTGTACACCATGCATTCGGCCCAAATCAATGGTCACTGTATTACCGAAGACGGCTGCAACTTCAGGAAGCGTGATCTTACAAGAGACTTCAGACTCTAAGTCCAACATGATGTTACGGCTAACACGAAGCATCATGCTGCCGTAGGTCGATGCCCAGAAACGAGCACTGCGAGTGTCAACTTCACTGGTTTTAGCAAATGGCCACTTTGCCACTTCACGATAGCTACGGGTGTAGATTTGATGACCTGTCTTACCATCAAATACTTGCATCTCTAATGCAAACTGACGGTTGATGATGTCATCTTTTAATAGCTTGGATTCGATGGTTGCCGTTAAATCGGTAATGTCACCACCGATAATGTATTGCGCGCCCGTGTCTTGAGCGATCATCTTGATCACTTCAGGTTTACGTTTGTCGATGTCGTAATTGGTGGTACCGACAGAAACAAAGCTGCGAGACTCTTTTGCTAGCTGCCTATCAACCACGTGGCCGAAATCATCACCGATGTTGTAGATTCTTCCCATCACGGCTTGTTGTGGAGAGGTGACATCGATATTCCCCACCAAGAAGGTTTTCTTGTATTGGCTCTCATGGCAAGCATTTGCCGAAGGGTAGATGTCGACTCTTGCGGCGATCATTAAATTGCCACCGCGTTTCTTCTCTTTATCAACCAAGATGTAGCGTACTTCGTGGTTAGTAAATTGGTATTCCTTTTTCTTGCCATCGAGATAAGGCGTCAGGTTCGCAATACTGCCAATGTCAGCCCCCGAGAACTGAACGGCCTTATAGATCGCGTCTTCCAGAGCGTGGATCCTTGCCGTCTCTTCTGACGAGACGATGGTTGCGGTACCGGTAACTTCATACCATGAGGCATGAGCACTGAAGCTTATGATTATCAGTGAACCTATTGAAAATAAGTAAGAAATTATTTTTTTCATCTATTCGTTACCAGTTGGGTATAAATATTGCTTAACAAATAACTATAAGCTTGAAGCTGACTTAAGTGCGTTTTTCTTAATCTGAACCATTAATGAAAAGCAAAGACTGTTCCAACATTGTAATCCATTGAAAAGAATAATGGCGAGAACATATTGGAACAGGTAGCACTAAAACTATCTGGAGATTAGAGAATGAAAAAATGGCTCGTAGTAATGAGTGTCATGTTGCTGACATCATGCGCTT
This sequence comes from Vibrio sp. 10N.261.52.A1, assembly GCF_002876325.1. Lineage (NCBI taxonomy): Bacteria > Pseudomonadati > Pseudomonadota > Gammaproteobacteria > Vibrionales > Vibrionaceae > Vibrio > Vibrio sp. 10N.261.52.A1. The sequence continues at coordinate 16,278 of NZ_MCYD01001369.1, read as the reverse complement.
ATTCGCCGATCTATAACGGCAAGACTGAGTATGCCGGCAGTCAGTTCATGCTGATGGACAGCCCTCGTCACACCATGGATTTCTTCGTTGAAAGCATGACTGAAGACTTGATCGTGTCGAACACCAGTATCTCAGCAAGAACGCCTATCGCGATCACCTCGTTTGTTGACCTGCAACACATGGACACAACAAACTGGCTTGGTAATTCAGTATCTGAAGGTTTCATTCATCAGTTTCAGCGTCGTGGCTTCAAGGTGGTCGATTTTAAAACCACGGGTTCTATCCAAGTGACTCATCAAGGTGACTTTGCGATTAGCCGTGACTGGAAAGACTTAGCTCAAGAGCAAGACGTTCAATACGTACTAACGGGTACTATGCTGCGCCAAGAGGGCGGTGTGCTTGTTAATGCTCGAGTGGTGGGCATGCAAACTCGTATTGTCGTGGCTTCGGCACAAGGCTTTTTGCCTGCAGACCGTATTGGCCGTGACCTCGATACTCTGAACAGTATTCGAACTCAAGATGGCGTGATCATTCGTTCTGACCCAACGATCAGTCAGCCTTATACTGTTATTCTTCGCCCTTAGGAGTTCGAGATGAAGAAGTTAATATTTGTGGTTGTTGCTTTACTGCTTGTTGGCTGTCAGCCTTTGCAGAGCATGAGACCAGACGATTTCTTGGTTGCTGTTGGTTACGCGAGTATCAGTGAGCAAAAAGGTCGCAACGACGAAGAAAAGCGCATCCGTGCGATGAGAGCCTCTAAGATCGATGCCTATCGTGAACTTGCGGAACAAGTTTATGGTATGCGAGTCAGCGGCCGTGCTGAACTTGAAGACCAACGCCTTGGTACAGAGCGCACATCAGGTGCGGTTGATGGGGTTATCCGCGGTGCAGAAGTCGTGCGCAGTTACCCAGTTGGCGATAGCTATGTGACTGAGCTTCAGTTGGATATCCGCAAGATGGATCAATTACGTAACTACGGTGAAGTTCAAGCGGTACCAGAGAAAAGACAGCAAACACTGTTCTAGTATCAATGAATAAGTGATATTGGTTGCCATTCGCTTTCCAGATGGTGTATCGGTAATTAATAACTCATACCAATGAGAAAGCGGCAAGTATGAAAATACTTGCCGCTTTTTTGTTTATCGTGTTCATGGGCGTACTTTCAGGAGTGTGTCTTTTGGTTGGAGTCGGAGTATAGATAGGCTGAGATACAGATACAGATACAGATAGGAAAAAACAATGGTGTTATCGAAAAGGTGTAGCTTAACTAAGCTTTTACGTTGGTTCCCAACGTTGAAATAGTGTGCGTTTGACCGCCGGCGTTGTAAGTCATGCCAATTTTGCCGTGGCTTTGCTGCATCATGTTGCTGAGTTTTTTGAAGCTGAGGTGTGCTCGATTTAGGGCCTCGCCATTCACCAGGTTCGCTTGATGACAATCGTGCACAATAGACTTGATGGTTGAGACTAACTGAGCAAGTTCAGGATTCTCGGTCAGTTCTGAGATATTGCTATGGGCAGCGATGCGTTGATCGGTTGATCTTAGCTGTTCGACAAGGACCACTTTTTCCTTGGCAATTCGCTCAATATCTGTCGATTGTCGGCTTGTAATAGCGGTTTTCTCTGAACTTAGTAGCTCAGATAAGGCTTTGGCATTTTGAAGTTGGAAATTAACTAAATCTGCTAGTGCCGCCATAACGTAACCTATCAATAATCTTGTGTGTCTTAAGTTAAGCACTCAGTACAAGAGGGGAGAACTTAAAGACCTTTTAATTCGTTTTCGAACTTCATCATATTGTCGGCCAGTTTTTCTGGGTCAACTGTGTATGAACCGTTCGCGATCGCTTCTTTGATTGCTGCAACTTTTGCAGAGTCAAAGCTTGGGTTTGCTGCCATGTCTTGGTGGAGTTGACCGATCGCTTTGCCTTGTTGGCTTAGTGAAACCGCATCTTTGCTCGCTGGTGATTTAGTTGAAACATCAGAGCGTGATGACTCAGAACTAGAATCAGAGCGTACTGCTGATCGGTTAGTGGTCGTTAGGGTTTGCCCTGAACGAATGTTATCAATGCCTGCCATAGTTAAGCCTTTTTCTTCAAAAATGGGAACCTGTACAGTCAATATCGACCAAGGGTTCGATTACTTTAGCAATTTTTCGCTCTTTAGTCGAAAAGGGATATAACACTGAAGCTACGTATTTCAATGCTAGAGTCGAAAGCGAAATAGCTAACGGTACCGCCAATTGAGAAGTAGAGAGTTAAAAGTAAACCGTGACTTCAGACATGTTGGTAACAATACCTTCAATTATACGCTGTGATTTATCATTTTTCACTCTTACTTGATCACCCATAGAGCCATCAGTTAGCGCTGTGCCTTTAGTCGTAATGGTCATGCCACCTTTTACTGCCTGTATGATAACCTTCTCGTTTCGACATACGACACAAATGTCACCCCTTTCGACAACGTCACCCGGCCTTAGGTTCTTTTTTACCTTGGCGCCGATAACTTGCTCTGGAGCGGTGAAGCCTTGGCGACGGAATTTGTTAAGAGAAATCATCGCGGTTGTCACGTCGTATTGACCGACAATCTCGCCTCTCGCGAGTGCTCGAGTAGTCGTCACAAGCGGCACCGACATCGAAAGACGTACCGGTACATAAACTCGCCACTCATCAGGAACACATTGCACTAAAACCGTAATACTGCTGCGGGTATTTGTGGTGGTTGAGGCACTTGTCTCAAGAGGAACCGGGCAGTCTGTTGCTTTGATTCTTGAGTCAACATTTGCTGAATTAACAAAGAGTTCGCCGCCTCGTGGCTGCTCAACGGTATCAATAATGTGTTGCTCTGCCGCAGACTGAATCTTCTCAATTTGTTCTGGGGTCGCAGCTTGCACAAAAAAACTAAACAATATTGATAAAATGCCGATAAACTTAGCGACAGTTTTAAAAGTAGCTCTACACATTGCTATGGAAAGAGGTGGCAAATTTGTTTTATAATACGTCATTCCGTTTCTCTGGTGGTTCGTAGCCTGCAGTAGACTAACACTTTTTATACAAAAAAGTTTGATATGGAGATGAGCTCATGACGGGTATTCTTGATTCGGTGAATCAGCGTACGCAACTCGTCGGTCAAAACCGATTAGAATTACTAACCTTTCGCCTAATGGGGCGTCAGCGTTACGGCATTAATGTCTTTAAAGTAAAAGAAGTGCTTCAATGCCCTAAGCTGACGAAGATGCCAAACTTGAACCCACTGGTTAAAGGTGTCGCACACATTCGTGGCCAAACGATCTCTGTGATCGACCTGAGCTTAGCGATTGGTGGCCGTCCGACAACGGATGTTGAAAAGTGTTTTGTGGTTATCTCTGAGTTCAACCGAACCATTCAAGGTTTCTTGGTCAGTTCAGTAGAGCGCATTATCAACATGCACTGGGAATCGATTCTCCCGCCGCCAGATGGCGCTGGTAAAGCGAACTACCTGACAGCGGTAACCAACATCGACAATGAATTGGTCGAAATTCTTGATGTTGAAAAAATCCTAGCTGAAATTTCGCCTGTTGATGAAACTATGGACAGCAAGATTGCCGAAGAAATCGCAGAAGTAGAACAAGAAAAAGAACTCGTTCGCCGCATCTTGATTGCTGATGATTCAACCGTTGCACGTAAACAGGTTCAACGAGCTATTGAGTCGATCGGCTTTGAAGTGATTGCTGTGAAAGATGGTAAAGAAGCCTACGAAAAACTGATGCAGATGTCAGCAGAGGGCAGCATTTACGATCAGATCTCATTGGTGATCTCGGATATTGAAATGCCAGAGATGGATGGCTATACGCTGACTGCTGAGATTCGCCGTCACGCTGAGCTAAAAGATTTATACGTAATTTTACACTCATCATTGAGTGGTGTATTTAACCAAGCCATGGTTGAGCGTGTGGGAGCGAACTCCTTCATTGCTAAATTCAACCCTGATGAGCTTGGTGCAGCCGTTAAAGCTGCTTTAACTAACTAAAAGAGACATTAATGACTGCTATAACAATAAGTGATCAAGAGTATCGCGATTTCAGCCGTTTCTTAGAATCTCAATGTGGCATTGTATTAGGTGACAGCAAACAGTACTTAGTGCGCAGCCGCCTAAGCCCATTAGTGGCAAAGTTTAATCTAGCTTCGCTGTCTGATTTATTGAGAGATGTAGTGACGGGCCGAAACCGTGAGTTGAGAGTGGCAGCAGTGGATGCTATGACGACGAACGAGACACTTTGGTTCCGAGATACTTACCCGTTTGCAGTGCTTGCGGATAAACTTCTACCGGAAATAGCGGCAAATAAACGTCCTATTAAGATTTGGTCTGCGGCAAGTTCTTCAGGCCAAGAACCATACTCAATGGCAATGACGGTGCTTGAAACTCAAGCTCGTAAGCCAGGTATGCTGCCAAATGTATCGATCACCGCAACGGACATCTCTGCAAGCATGTTGGATATGTGCCGCACTGGCGCGTATGACAACCTTGCTTTAGGTCGTGGTCTTTCTCCAGAGCGTCGCCGTACTTTCTTTGAGGATGCAGGCGATGGCCGCATGAAAGTAAAAGACAACGTTAAGCGCATGGTGAACTTCCGTCCTCAAAACCTGATGGACAGTTACGCACTGCTGGGTAAATTCGACATTATTTTCTGTCGTAACGTACTGATTTATTTCTCTCCAGAGATGAAATCTAAAGTGCTTAACCAAATGGCGAACAGCCTGAACCCGGGTGGTTACTTGCTTCTGGGGGCGTCTGAGTCGTTAACTGGTTTAACGGACCGCTTCGAAATGGTTCGTTGCAACCCAGGTATCATCTACAAATTGAAGTAATTGCCGCCACCTAAATATGGTGTGACATTACTGAATAATTTTAAAACCCAGCCAAGTGCTGGGTTTTCTTTTTCCGGCTTAACCTATATCTTTAAGTCAGAGTGACATTCCAACTTACTCTATTTTTTGGCTTGTATATTGCAAGTTTACCCACGAGTAACCTGTAAAAGCATAAATAGACCACTTTGTTTCAAAAGTTGGTATATATATTGCTTTGGTTATTTCATAACAGTCAGTTCTTGAGTTGAGGTTTAGATGGCTATTTCTTTTGACAATGCTTTGGGCATTCACCAGCACACAGTTGGTGTACGTGAGCGTAACGCTGAGGTGCTTTCCACCAATATCGCGCAAGCAAACACGCCTGGGTATAAAGCAAAGGGATTAGACTTCAAGAAATCACTGCAGGCGGCAAGTTCTGGGGCAAGCATTGGTCTTAGCCGCACAGACGGTCGGCACATTTCTGCCGAAACGACGGTGAATGGGGAAACGAAGTATCGAATTCCTACCCAACCTGATACAGGAGATGGCAACACGGTTGATTTGGATTTGGAAAGAAACCTTTTCATGCAAAACCAAATTAGGCATCAAGCCTCTCTCGACTTCCTAGGAAGTAAGTTCAAGAATTTAACTAAAGCGATTAAAGGGGAATAATTAGATGAGCTTATTTAATGTATTCAATGTGACTGGTTCTGCGATGAGTGCTGAATCTGTTCGTCTAAATACGACCTCGAGCAACCTTGCAAACGCGGACAGTGTAAGTAGTTCTGCTAAAGAAACTTACAAAGCTCGCCACGCAGTGTTCGGCGCTGAGTTAAATCGAGCACGCAACAGTGACCACACTGTGCCTGTGAAAGTATTAGGTATCGTAGAAAGCGATAAGCCGCTGAGCGCGGAGTACAACCCAGACCACCCATTAGCGAACAACGAAGGCTTCATCTACAAGTCTAACGTGAACGTTATGGAAGAGATGGCAAATATGATTTCGGCATCACGTGCGTACCAAACGAACGTACAGGTTGCTGACTCGAGTAAACAAATGCTGCTGCGTACGCTGCAGATGGGTCAATAAGGATAAGGAGGTAGCACATGGCTGGAATCAACAACAATGTTGGTCAAAGCGGCTTGTCCTATGTTGACCAGCTGAAGAGTCTTCAAGATGGCGCTAAGAAGCCCGACGAAACAACTGGTAAGCAGGATCTTAAGCAAGAAGATTTCTTATCTTTGTTGACTAAGCAACTAGCACAGCAAGACCCTTTTAAGCCGGTTAGCAATGACCAGATGATTGCGCAAATGGCTTCATTTGCGACCGTTGATGGCATCGGCAAAATGAATTCACAGTTTGAAAGCTTGAACTCATCGATGACCTCTAACCAAGCACTGCAGGCCTCCTCTTTGGTTGGTCGTGATGTATTGGTTCCTGGTGCGGCAGGTGTAAAGCAAGGTGATGGCGGTATGGCGGCAATGGTTAAGCTTCCTCAAGCGATGGACAACGTTATGGTCCGTGTTGAGAACGAAGTGGGCCAATTAGTTCGCACTTTTGATATTGGCTCTAAACCTTCAGGCGATACACGTGTTGAATGGGACGGAAAAGACGAAGACGGTAACCCATTGCCGGCCGGTAAATACAACGTGAAAGCGTCGGGTTTACTGGATGGCGAGAACACAGAGTTCCAAGTTTCCAGCTATGCGAACGTGAACAGTGTGCTTCTTGGTAAGGGTGATGGCAACGTACTACTCAATCTGGCTGGTTTCACATCGCCAGTACGACTTGCTGAAGTACTAGAGGTTGGTAAAGCGTAGCTCTAAATGAGTGAACATGCTAGCTAGATAGATTAGGAGAATATTGGAATGTCATATGTAGCTTTAAGCGGCCTATCCGCTGCACAATTAGACCTGAATACAACCAGTAACAACATTGCGAACGCAAACACATTTGGCTTTAAAGAGTCTCGTGCTGAGTTTGGTGATGTTTACTCAAACTCGTTGTTCACAAACGCAAAAACGACGTCAGGTGGTGGTGCGCAAGCTAGCCAAGTGGCGCAACAGTTCCACGAAGGTTCAAGTATTTATACAAACAACCCAATGGATCTACGCGTAAGTGGTACTGGTTTCTTTGCGGTAGCGAAAGACCGTATGGTGCCGGAGATTAACGAACTAACTCGTAATGGTGCATTTCACCTAAACAAAGACAACTACATGGTTACGGCTAACGATGAGTTTCTTTTAGGTTACGATGTTGATCCAAACTCGGGTGAAGTTCTTTCTTATGCGCCAAAGCCTCTCGACATTCCAGCTGAATTTGGTAAGCCAAAGCAGACAGAAAACATTGAAGTAGGAGTTAACCTTCCCGCAAACGGTGACCTTAAAGATCCGGCTGCATTTAACTTCAAAGATGCTGATACCTATAACCGTGCAACGTCTTCGACGGTATACGATTCTATGGGCCAGTCTTACAAGTTAACGACTTACTACCTCAAAGATCAGACGCAACCAAATACTTGGCAGACGTACTACACCATGACTGATGAGACTGGCGAGAAGCCACTCAACATTACTGGTGGTGATGCAACGAATGCTCAAGGTCATGTTGGTCATACAATGAAGTTCAACAATGACGGTACGTTAGCAAGCTTGAACAGTGGTCAACCGATAAACTCGGACCCACTAGGTGCTGGTGCGAACCCAATCGACTTGAACGGTGCAGATCCAACACAAGTGCTTAAGTTTGGTCTAGATTCTTCAACCCAATTTGCGGCTCCGTTTGAACTGACTAAGTTTGATGAAGATGGTGCAACAACAGGTTTCTTAACCAAAATCGATTTCGATGAGTACGGCAGTGTTCTAGGTACTTACTCAAATGGTGAAAACGTAATGCTTGGTCGTGTTGGCCTAGTACGCGTACCAAACGAGCAAGGTCTGGATAAGAAAGGCGGTACCCAGTGGGATTCTACTAACGACTCAGGTGACAAAATCTGGGGCGAATCTAACAAAGGTTCATTTGGTAGCATCAACAACGGCTCTCTGGAGCAGTCGAACATCGATATGACTCAAGAATTGGTTGATTTGATTTCTGCTCAACGTAACTTCCAAGCGAACTCTCGTTCTCTAGAAGTACACAACCAACTACAACAGAATATTCTTCAGATTCGTTAATCGTTTCTAACGTTTGAATCATCTGTGAATACCCAATTCAATGTTATTGAATTGGGTATTGTTGTTTGCTTTTTTATTTGCCGCCCTTATTGCCGCCCGGTAATGCCACTGGCAACAATTCTTCCTCAATGATCCTTTTGTGATCACCTTTCTTGTTTGTTTTTCATTTAAATTGTTGATAAATAACAGTTAAAAATATTGGCACAGTGTTTGCTTTATTAGCCCCAGAAGATGATTTTTGGAGCAAAATTATGGATCGCGCACTGTTTCTTGCCATGAGTGGCGCTAAGCAAAATATGCAAGCTTTGCAGCTACGTGCAAACAACCTTGCCAACGTAAGTACAACGGGTTTCCGTGCTGATTTAGCACAAGCGCGTTCAATGCAAGCGTATGGCGAAGGTATGCCTACTCGTGTTTTCAGCATGACAGAACGTCCAGGACATAATTTTGCGCAGGGTAGTGTTGTTACCACTGGTCGTGATCTTGATGTCACTATCCAAGGTGATGGTTGGATTTCGGTAATGGACAACACTGGTCGCGAAGGCTTAACACGTAACGGTAACCTAAAGGTTGACCAAAACGGTTTGTTGACCAATGCCAGTGGTCACTTGGTATTGGGCGAAAATGACGCGCCAATCACACTGCCAATCCCAATCAGTAAAGTCGAAATTGGTACAGACGGTACGATCTCAGTCATTCCTCAAGGCGCTCCAGCTGAGGAATTGGAGGTTGTTGATCGTATTAAACTTGTACGTCCAGATAATCAAAGTTTGTTTAAAGATACGAATGGTCTATTCCGTTCGAAAAACCCAGATCAGGCATACGAAGCCGATGCAGCGGTAACGTTGCTAAAAGGTGCGGTCGAAGGCAGTAACGTAAATGCTGTAGGTGAAATGACCAGCCTAATTGACTTACAACGTCAGTTTGAAATGCAGGTCAAGATGATGAGCACAGCAGAGGAAATGGACAAGTCGTCTGATTCACTGCTTCGTATGAGCTAATAGAATTTAAAGGAAATTGCTATGCATCCAGCATTATGGGTAAGTAAAACAGGTTTAGACGCCCAACAAACCAATATTTCAACCATTTCAAACAACCTTGCTAACGCCTCGACGATTGGTTTTAAAAAGAGCCGTGCAGTATTTGAAGATCTGTTCTATCAGAATATTAACCAGCCTGGCGGTCAGTCGTCTCAGAACACTGAGTTACCAAGTGGTTTGATGCTAGGTGCGGGTTCTAAAGTGGTTGCGACTCAAAAGGTTCACACTCACGGTAACGCGCAGACTACGTCGAACAGCCTAGATATGATGATTGAAGGCGACGGTTTCTTCCAAGTTGAAATGCCAGATGGTGAAACAGGTTACAGCCGAAATGGTCAATTCACACTGAACGGTGACGGCGCAATCGTGACATCGGGTCAAGGTTACCCGCTACAACCAGAAATCGTTATCCCTGAGGATGCAATCTCAGTGACAGTCGGTAATGACGGTGAAGTATCGGTTCGTCTCCGTGGTGAGCAAAACAACGTTGTTGTAGGCCAAATCACTATTACTGATTTTGTAAACCCAGGGGGGTTAGAGCCTGTAGGTCAAAACCTTTACTTGCCGACAGGTGCGAGTGGTGACCCACAAGAAGGTGTACCTGGCTTCGATGGCCTAGGTAATATCCGCCAGTCGATGCTAGAAACATCGAACGTAAACGTAACCGAAGAGCTTGTGAATATGATTGAAGCTCAACGTGTTTACGAAATGAACTCGAAAGTTATCTCGTCGGTAGACAAGATGATGAGCTTTGTTAACCAACAGCTGTAATCGGTTAATTCACCGCTTACTTGTTTCGTATTAATCGACGTGTTCGTCATGACTTGCTGAGAGTATATCGCCATGAAACGTATTTTTTGTTTAGCCCTGTTTTTATCTATGAGCGGTTGTTCTGTATTGGATCCAATTGAGACGCCAGCAGAAGAGAACGCGACCACAGTGGTTGATGCGGTAGAAGGTGATAAATCGGCTCAAGAAAGTTCAGGCATTGTTGATACGCTTCGCGGCCGAACGGACCCTATTGCCGGTGATCCTGCATGGGCGCCAATTAATCCAAAACAGAAGCCAGAGCATTATGCAGCGGCAACCGGTTCACTATTCAACGTAAACCATATTGGCAGCATGTACGATGATTCAAAGCCTCGCGGTATTGGTGACATCATTACTGTGGCATTGGATGAAAATACTCGTGCGACGAAAAAAGCCAATGCAGATATGTCTAAGTCGAATGACTCATCAATGGAGCCTTTGGCTGTTGGTGGTCAAGAGTTAACAATAGACAAGTACAACTTCTCGTACGACCTAAGCAACACCAATACTTTCGCAGGTGACGCGTCTGCTAATCAGAGCAACAGCATCAGTGGTTACATTACTGTAGAAGTGATTGAAGTGCTCGCTAACGGTAACCTTGTGGTGCGTGGTGAAAAATGGATGACATTGAACACCGGTGATGAGTACATCCGCCTAAGTGGCACCATCCGTCCGGACGATATTGATTTCGATAATACCATCGCTTCAAATCGTGTTTCTAATGCACGAATCCAGTATTCAGGAACCGGAGTGCAACAAGATATGCAAGAGCCTGGATTCTTGGCACGATTCTTTAATGTATCTCTGTAGAGCTTGAGATAGCGTCGACATACTGACAGCCCGCGTTACTCAACAATATTTCGCTAAGTTATTATTAATTAAAGCAATACAGACAGGTTACTCAATGAAAAAACTCACACTCGTACTATTCGGCATGCTATTTCTTGCCACCAGTGCCCATGCTGCGCGTATTAAAGACGTGGCAAAAGTGGCGGGTGTTCGTAGTAACCAACTTGTCGGCTATGGTTTGGTCACGGGCTTGCCGGGTACCGGTGAGACAACTCCCTTTACCGATCAAACATTTAACGCGATGCTGCAAAATTTTGGCATCCAATTGCCGCCTGGCACTAAGCCAAAAACCAAAAACGTAGCGGCAGTAATTGTTACCGCTGAACTGCCGGCTTTCTCTAAGCAAGGTCAGGAAGTTGACGTAACCGTATCTTCAATCGGCTCAGCAAAAAGCCTGCGTGGTGGTACCTTGCTACAAACCTTCCTAAAAGGTCTTGATGGTCAGGTGTATGCTGTGGCGCAAGGTAACTTAGTGGTAAGTGGCTTTAGTGCTCAGGGTAACGATGGTTCTAAGATTGTCGGTAATAACCCTAACGTAGGTATCATCTCTAGTGGTGCAACAGTAGAGCAAGAGATCCCAACGCCATTCGGCCGTGGTGACTACATCACATTCAACCTAATCCAATCCGATTTCACAACAGCGCAGCGTATGGCTGATGCAGTTAATAATTTCTTGGGCCCACAAATGGCGTCAGCGGTTGATGCGACGTCTGTAAAAGTGCGTGCACCTAGAGAAATCAGCCAACGTGTGGCTTTCTTATCGGCAATCGAAAACATTGAATTTGATCCAGCTGAAGGCTCAGCGAAAATCATCGTTAACTCTCGTACTGGTACCATTGTCGTTGGTAAGCACGTGCGCTTAAAAGCGGCGGCGGTAACGCACGGTGGTATGACAGTTGCGATTAAAGAAAACTTAAACGTGAGCCAGCCGAATGCATTTTCTGGTGGCCAAACGGTAGTAGTGCCTGATTCAGATATCGAAGTCACTGAAGCTGATGGCAAGATGTTCAAGTTTGAGCCGGGCTTAACGCTGGATGATTTGGTTCGCGCAGTCAACGAAGTAGGCGCAGCACCTTCTGATCTAATGGCAATCCTTCAAGCACTGAAACAAGCGGGTGCGATTGAAGGCCAGCTGATCATTATCTAAGGAATAGAGCATGATTAAGAATAACAACGACATCGGCTTTATTCATGACATCGGTAGCCTAGACCGTCTTCGTCAACAAGCAGTAAACGGTGAAGAGGGCAGTGAGAAAGAAGCACTGACCGCAGCGGCAAAACAGTTTGAAGCGATTTTCACCTCAATGTTGTTTAAGTCGATGCGCGATGCGAACTCTAGCTTTAAATCGGATATGTTGAACAGCCAGAACGAACAGTTCTACCGCCAAATGCAAGATGATCAAATGGCGAGTGAGCTCAGTGCGAATGGTTCGCTAGGTCTTGCGGATATGATTGTTGCACAGTTAAGCGCCGGCCAATCTAGCGACGCGACAGAAGATAAGGTTCGTAGTGAAGGCTTTGATACTTCATTGCAAAGACCTCAATTCTCAGGTCGTTCAGATGAGAGAGCACAAGAAATCCAATCTGCGTCAGCAGCCAAACAGCCGGTATCTTTCGATTCACCAGAATCGTTTGTGACTTCAATGAAGCCTTACGCAGAAAAAGCAGCAAGCGCGCTTGGTGTGGACTCATCTCTATTATTGGCTCAAGCGGCACTGGAAACAGGCTGGGGTTCTAAGATGGTCAAGAACTCTCTAGGCAACAGTAATAACCTATTCAACATCAAAGCAGACAGAAGCTGGAAAGGCGATAAAGTGGCGACTCAAACACTCGAGTTCCATGGTAAAACTGCCGTTAAAGAATCCGCTTCTTTCCGTTCTTACTCTAGTTTTGAAGACAGCTTCAATGATTATGTGAAGTTCTTGAACGAAAACCCAAGGTACGAAACGGCGCTGCAGCACCAAGGTAATTCAGAGAATTTCATCAAAGGGATTCATCAAGCAGGCTACGCAACCGACCCTAACTATGCTGATAAGGTATTGCGAGTCAAAGCTAAGATTGATGAGATGAACTAGGTCAAATCGATTGAACATCTAGAGCTTGCCACTGGCAGGCTCTTTTCTTATCTACCGCTTAATATTCAACAGCACCACATATAGTTATCTCTTTACACTTCAATAAATTAACGCCTTTTGACTCACCTTCCTCTCTATTGGCATACATATTGCTTTTTAAACTGGTAGTTAATCAGTTTATCCTGATTTTGTTAAGTTTTTTGGGGGCATTATGGCGTCGGATCTTCTGAATGTAGGGGCACAAAGTGTTCTTACTGCTCAGAGACAGCTAAACACCACAGGTCATAACATTTCTAACGCCAATACAGAGGGCTATAGCCGCCAATCTGTGATTCAAGGTGTTAATGACCCGCGCCAGTACGGTGGTCAAACCTACGGCATGGGTGTGCATGTGGAAAATGTTCGCCGCTCTTGGGACCAATTTGCCGTCAATGAACTTAACCTATCGACAACCAATGCCGCCAACAAAGGCGACACTCAAGGCAACTTGGACATGCTGTCGAACATGTTGTCTTCGGTGGCTTCGAAGAAGATTCCAGAAAACCTAAATGAATGGTTTGACTCGGTTAAAACCTTAGCCGATACACCGAACGACGTTGGTGCTCGAAAAGTCGTAATCGAGAAGGCTGGGTTACTCACAAAAACGTTGAATGAATTTCATGAGACGGTTCGTCAACAGTCTGATTCTACGAATAAAAAATTAGATATGGGTATCGAGCGAGTCAACCAACTCGCGATCGAGATCCGTGATGTACAACGCCTGATGATGCGAACTCCTGGGCCTCATAACGACCTGCGAGATCAGCATGAAAAGCTAATTAATGAGCTTTCTGGTTACACCAAAGTAACGGTGACACCACGCTCAAATGCCGAAGGCTTCAATGTCCATATTGGTAACGGCCACACCTTAGTATCAGGCAGCGAGGCAAGCCAGCTAAAAATGGTGGACGGTTTGCCTGATGCACACCAGCGTCGTTTGGCGATTGTTGAAGGAAAGTCTTTAAAGCCGATCACCAGCAGTGACATTGATGGAAAAATCGGTGCCATGTTAGACATGCGAGACGAACACATCCCAGCAATCATGGATGAGCTCGGCCGCTTGGCAACCGCGTTTTCGTACAAGGTTAATGCTCTTCAAGAGCAAGGCTTGGATCTCAACGGCAATGTGGGTAAGAACCTGTTTACCGATGTGAACTCTGAGCTGGTGGCAAAATCTCGTGTGACGGCAAGTGGGCAATCCAAAGCGGATGTCGCTGTGTTTATTGATGATACTTCTGCCTTAAAAGGTGGAGAGTACGGTCTTAAATACGATGGTAGTGATTACGTGGTGACCAAGCCAAGTGGCGAAACGGTCAAAGTGAGTACCGATTCGAGCGGCAACGCATTTTACCTTGATGGTATGCGCGTCGAAATTCGTAATCCGCCTGAACTTGGTGAAAAGCTGTTACTGCGTCCAACGCGTAATTTTGCCGCGCAGATTCATATGGCAACCACAGATCCAAAAGACATTGCCGCACAAAGCTATGAGGCATCGACGACGTTTGCCAAGGGTACTGCTGGGTTCAAAATCCTAGAGGCAGGCCAATTGCGTGAGTTTGAAGTGATCGTATCACCCAAGGGTGAGCAATTCGCGGTGACGGATCCAAAAGGCAACATCTTAATGCAGCCTCAACCGTATCCGCCACAAGGGCCAGTGACGATTAACGGCACGACCTTCGAGTTGACGGCAGGCGCGTTGGCAAACGACAAATTTACGGCAAACCTTGTCCCATCAGAAGGTGACAATGGCAACTTGCGTAAGCTGCAAGATCTCCAAACGGGCAAGATCTTGAACGATGGTGAGTCTACGATTTTAGACCTTTACCACAACCTGAATACCAATACGGGTCTGAAGTCTTCAACGGCTAATCGCTTGAGTGATATTGCGACGTTAGAAAAGCAGTCAGCCCAGGAGCGTATTGCTTCAATCTCAGGGGTTAACCTTGATGAAGAAGCGGCAAACATGATGAAGTTTCAACAAGCGTATATGGCTTCTTCACGCATCATGCAAGCTGCTAACGATACCTTTAATACTATTTTGGCTCTGAGGTAGGAAGTATAAATGTTAAATCGTATATCTAGCTTCCATAACTACCAGTCCGTACAAAATGACTTGCGCCGTCAAGAGAACAAGGTGCATCACAACCAGGCGCAACTCGCTTCGGGTAAGAAGCTGCAGTCGCCAAGTGATGACCCGTTAGCGACGCACTATTTACAGAATATTGGTCAGCAATCAGAGCAGCTTAAACAGTACGTTGATGCTATTACTCTGGTTAGAAACCGCCTTGAGCACCATGAGGTGATGATCGCTAACTCGGAAGGCTTTGCTGATGAAGCAAAACGAACCGTGATGGAAATGATCAACGGCGCGTTGTCACCTGAAGACCGTTTAGCGAAGAAGCGTGAAATCCAAGAGTTAGCGAATAACTTTTTGTACTTAGCAAACTCTCAAGACGAGTCTGGTAACTACACATTTGCTGGTACTAAGCCAAAAAGTCAGCCCTTCTTTCGCGATAACGAAGGAACGGTGACGTATCAAGGTGACGACTATCAGCGAAAGATGCGTGTAGCGAGTAGCTTTGAAATGGCGATGAATGATCCGGGCAGTAAGTTATTTATGGAAATAGATAACCCATTCGGTGATTACGAGCCTCAATACGAGCTTGAGCCCGCATCTGAATTACTACTTGGTCGTGCAACAAACAGTGCAGAAGATGGTTCTACTTATAAAGTAACCTTTGTTGATATGCAGACTGGTAAGTTTGCGTACCAACTTGAAAAAGATGGCGCTGTGGTTGCTGCTGAAGATTTTGACCCTGCGACTGGCATTGTCTACGAAGGGCTAAATATTCAGTTTAAAGGACAAGTCACTAAGGGCGATTCGATCACCTTAGAGCCGAGAGAGACATTCTCGATCTTTGACACGTTCAAAGAAGCGGCAGAGCAGGTAGAAAATCCAGTGTCCGATGCATCGGCAACGGCAAAACTGCACCAAATGACGGAAGAGTTCCATGCTGCGTTTATCCATTTAACGAAAGCGAGAACGGATGTTGGTGCCCGTTTGAGTACATTAGATATTCAAGAGCAACAGCATGAAGATTTTAAGTTGTCTTTGGCGAAAGCGAAAAGCAACTTTGAAGATTTGGATTACTCGAAAGCCATCATTGAATTCAATGAAAACTCTCGAGCACTGCAAGCTTCACAGCAAGCGTTTGGCAAAACAAAAGACCTAACCTTGTTTAACTATATTTAATGATTGATCGGTATTTAGTGGTGAACTGCTAAATACCACGGAGTCGATTCTTTGCCTTATGTGCTATGCCATACGTGCGAATGACTTCAAAAATTGCCGCTTTTTCGTACGAAGCATAATGTTTCTTGATATAGCGGCAAAAAACGGCAACAAGAGGATGAGGGCAGTTTCATCTTCTAAAAGTAAACAATCATAATCGCGTTTAATTTTCTGTAAGT
>NZ_MCYD01001368.1:0-260 GCF_002876325.1 Vibrio sp. 10N.261.52.A1 | reverse complement strand
TTATTAAATAATGTTAAATAAGGTTTACGTTTGACTACTTTTGAGCGCTAAAATATGGAGTGGTAGGAAAGTTTATCGAAAGTATTTATTAGAAAGCGTCATACGGAATAATCCACGTCTCCTTATAATAATTAAGGTTAGGCAGCAGATTGCAGGTTCTGTTTAAGAGCGCATGAAACTACCTTCTTGAAGGTGCCCCAAAAACTCCAGATCTATAAAATACGTTTATTTTTAAATAAAGAATAAGTGTGATTTTATTT
>NZ_MCYD01001367.1:0-627 GCF_002876325.1 Vibrio sp. 10N.261.52.A1 | reverse complement strand
CTCTATTGCTCATATGAGTCTCCCATTAAAAAAAAGTTGAAATCATCAACTAAAAACACAAAAATTTGACGAAAAATAATATTCTTTCAAATTTTTTTGTTATATTTGCACAATATCGCTATTATTTGCAGACCTCAATCTCATTGTTGCCCTTATTTACAATTTAAGCAACTTTGAGAAGACTTCTGCAAGGAATGCACAAGCCGCTTTTGCTTAAAAAGTGCGCTTTCACTTTAATACGGAAATTAACGTTTTTTTGACCAAGGTTAGTACGCAAGCTACCGAGCTTCGTCTATTCTTGAGATTAATTTTCATCCTTAACTGATTTCGATCAGAAAAATTAACAGGTAGTCATTAATGTCTAAGCTAGTTTTAGTTTTAAACTGTGGTAGTTCTTCTCTTAAATTCGCTGTTGTTGATGCAGAAACAGGTGCAGAGCACCTAACTGGTCTTGCTGAGTGTCTAGGTCTTCCAGAAGCTCGTATGAAGTGGAAACTTGACGGCAAGCACGAAGCACAACTAGGCGCGGGCGCAGCTCACGTAGAAGCACTATCTTTCATGGTAGAAACTATTCTTGCTTCTAAGCCTGAGCTTAAAGCTAACCTTGGCGCTATCGGTCACCGTATC
>NZ_MCYD01001366.1:0-557 GCF_002876325.1 Vibrio sp. 10N.261.52.A1 | reverse complement strand
CAGGTTTCAAAGAAGAAAGCCGCATATTCGAAGGAATAATGCGACTTTCAAGGACAAAAGGCCGTTATTGACTGTTATGGAGGGTCAATATGTAAAGGTTTGATCGTTTGGTGAAATAACGCGTCTTATAGGATCGGTTCCATCGTAAAACCAAATTTCAACCAGTAAACTCTTCTGGCTATCAGACATGTTAAAGTCAAACTTCGCCTTACCACTATCTAGAGGAACAGAGACCACTTTGCTTTGATAATCCGCTTTATAGTGTCCTGAACTTTCTTCTTGGTATTGCTTATACAAGCTCAAATGCGCACGTTGTGAAGAAAAACCACTAATATCGACATCCAGTGAACCAGTCTTTACTGGATCGTAGTTAAACCCATCTGGAATCACTAAATCCTGCATGGTTGGATTGTGTTCTTGTGATGCTAATATCGGCTTCGCTGTTGGGGGTTGACTAACATCACTGCTCGCATCTGGAGTGTTAGCGCCAGAGCTATTACCTCCAGAACCACCCCCACATGCAGTAAGCAAAACTCCTGTCAGAACTATTAATAAGT
>NZ_MCYD01001365.1:0-5377 GCF_002876325.1 Vibrio sp. 10N.261.52.A1 | reverse complement strand
TACTAGACGCTCGTTAACAATCCATTTATCAACAGAGAATGCGCCGTTGCCGACAAAGTGCTCTGGCTTAGTCCACTGGTCACCGTATTTTTCAACAGTTGCCTGGTGCACTGGCTTCATTGTTGTGTGCCCCATCATCATTACGAAGTATGGTACCGCTGTTTCTAATTCAACAACTAGAGTGTTTGCATCCACTGCTTTAACGCCTAGTTCACTCTTGTCTTTCTTTCCCGCTACGATATCTTTCGCATTCGCCATCTTGGTGTATTCCATGTACCAAGCGTATGGAGAAGCCGTTGCAGGATCAACTGCACGTTGCCAGCTGTATACAAAATCTTGAGCTGTTACAGGATCGCCGTTAGACCATTTTGCGTCTTTGCGTAGGTGGAAAGTGAATGTTTTGTTGTCTGTCGTTTCCCAGCTTTCTGCAACACCAGGGATAGTGTTACCGTCGCCGTCTTGGTTCACTAGACCTTCTAGAAGATCACGAATTACGTGAGATTCTGGTACACCTTGAGATTTGTGTGGGTCGATAGTTGCAACTTCAGTACCGTTACCGCGAACAAGTTCCTGAACTTTTGCCAGTTCTGTGCCTGCTGGAACTTCAGCAGCGATAGAAAGAGTAGAAGAGGCAGCCACTGCCAAACCAGCACCTAGAAGAAGGGCCTGAGTGATTTTATTCTTGTACATTTAATAAACTCCAAGTTTTATGTATTGCATCCATGACTTCTTTGCTTGGTTCACTGAACGGCAGTGATTTAGATTTATTTAGCTCAAAGTTTAAGCATAAAAACCTAAAACCTTACAAAGATTGAGGCACACACTATCAACCATTGAAGTAATTTGCCACAAACAAGTCGCAAAAAATCGGAAAATTCTCCAAAATACTTAAGGTATCAGTGTAAATATCTAACAAATCCCAAATCAGTAGTGACTTACATAGAGGGATTAATTAAAAAACAGCCTTTAGTGTTGATGTATCTGTGTTGATACTTTTTTTTAGCATCTTATGCTAGAACACCGCGCACAAATTAACATTAATGCCACATAAAATCTAATTGTACATCACATATCACCTAACCATACTACACTATTTGTGAGGATCATCACTTTATACAAAACACCATAATGCACTGCACCAAAACGGTAAATTCAATGCACTAATTCAGACAAAACTGAAAGTTGAATTTATATGCAACAGAAGTAATTAACGATTTATTAAAACAGTGCTTGTTCATGAATCAATTTCTAACGGGTACAAAAAAGCCGACCTAAATGGTCGGCTTTTGACTGTCTTATAAACAAATGAGTAAATTTTGAAGCAACATCACTTTAAAAGAAATTACTTCTCCCAGCGCTCCGCGGCTTTCGTATCAGAGTCACGGGAATCAACCCAACGAGTTGCTTCAGTGGTGCGTTCTTTTTTCCAAAAGGGAGCCTTGGTTTTCAGGAAGTCCATAACGAATTCACAGGCTTCAAATGCAGCACCACGGTGTGCACTGGATACACCAACGTATACAATCTGGTCGCCGATATCTAAGTCACCTACACGGTGGATAACACGCATCTTCTGAATAGGCCAGCGAGCCTCAGCTTGGTCACAGATCTCGCTCAGTGATTTTTCTGTCATACCCGGATAGTGCTCCAGAGACAAACCAATCACATTGTCGCCAAGGTTCATGTCGCGAACTTTACCAACGAACGTCACAATCGCTCCGGCAGCTGTACCTTGAGCCAAGTAGTCATATTCATCGCCTACCGAGAAGTCCTCAGCTGTCACTAGTACTCTTGGATCCATGCTTAGCCTCCAGTCACTGGTGGGAAGAAAGCCACTTCGTCGCCGTCTTTCACTTCAGTTGTCAGAGGTACGATTGATTGGTTAAGTGCAGCCAGAAGCTTACCCTCTTCCAATGCGATATCCCATTTGCCTTCTTGTGTCACAAGATGACTACGAATCGCTTCAATCGTCTTAAATTGTGCATCAACTTCAACGCTGTCCACACCAACAAGTTCACGAGTTTGAGCAAAGAAAAGTACTGTAATCATGATTCCACCTTGAAGTGACCAGATTTACCACCTGTCTTCTCTAGCAGGCGCACGTTTTCGATAACAATGTCTTTCTGAACAGCTTTACACATATCGTAAATCGTTAACGCAGCCACAGAAGCAGCCGTTAGCGCTTCCATTTCTACGCCCGTCTTACCAGCAAGCTTACAAACCGATTCGATGCGAACCTTGTTTTCAGACTCGATAGCTTCAAGCTGCACTTCTACTTTGGTTAGTAGCAGAGGGTGACACAGTGGAATCAGATCCCACGTCTTTTTAGCCGCTTGAATACCCGCGATACGTGCCGTTGCGAAAACATCACCTTTATGATGGCTACCAGAAACAATCAGCTCTAGCGTTTCAGCTGACATTTGCACAAACGCTTCCGCTCTCGCTTCACGTACCGTTTCAGCCTTAGCCGATACATCGACCATGTTTGCTTCACCAGACGCGTTAATGTGTGTAAATTGGCTCATACTCAAACCGCCTTATACAGAAAGGTGTGGCATGAAGTTGCAAGGGCGGTGGCTAGCATCCATCTGTTGCTTAATGATCTTAGTCCAACCCGTGCGACAAGCTCCTGTTGAGCCTGGCATTGCAAAGATAACCGTGTGGTTCGCAAAGCCCGCAATTGCACGAGATTGAATTGTCGATGTACCGATCTCTTCGTAAGATACTTGACGGAATAGCTCACCAAAGCCTTCAACTTCTTTGTCGAATAGTGGCTTAAGCGCTTCAGGCGTGCTGTCACGAGATGTGAAGCCCGTACCGCCAGTGATCATGATCGCTTGTACGCTTTCGTCAGCGATCCACTTAGATACGATCGCACGGATCTTGTACATGTCATCGATAACGATTTGCTTATCAACTACGTTATGACCTGCTTCTTTAGCATTCTCAGCTAAGTAACCACCTGACGTATCGTTTTCTTCTGTACGCGTATCTGAAACCGTTAGTACTGCGATGTTTGCTGCTTGAAATTTGCTTTCTGCGTGACCCATTTGTTCACCTATATAAAATTAGACTGATTCGCCCAGCTTAAATAAACTGAGCGATAAAATACGTTTGAGTGTGTGCGGGTTAACCGCCGATTGACGCCAAGTTTGGAGTCATGCCGCTGTTGCCATCATGTAAGAAGTGGCTAACGGACTTGGTTTGTAGCTGAGCCTGTATTCGATCGATGAGCTCTTGCTCTTGTTGATCTTCTTGAATCAAATCTCTCAGTTCAACACCGTGATCGCCAAACAGACATAAGTGAAGTTTACCGGTCGCAGAAACGCGCAGTCGGTTACAGCTCTCACAAAAGTCTTTCTCGTAAGGCATGATCAAACCAATTTCACCCTTGTAATCTGGGTGAACGAACACTTGCGCAGGGCCATCATTAACGGCTCTCACTTTAAGCAACCAACCATTAGCAATGAGCTGGTTACGAATCGCGACACCTGACACATGGTGTTTATCAAACAACTCGTCCATCTCGCCAGTTTTCATCAGCTCAATAAAACGCAGTTGGATCGGTTTGTCTTTGATCCAGTTAAGGAAGGCAGGCAACTCTTGGCTATTGAGGTCTTTCATCAATACTACGTTTACTTTGACTTGTTCAAAGCCAACCTCAAACGCTTTATCAATGCCTCGCATTACCTCAGTAAACTTATTCTCACCAGTAATCTGATGGAACATGCGCGGATCTAAGCTATCTACGCTTACGTTAATGTGAGTTAAACCAGCATCACGCCACTGCCCTACTTGTTTCTCCATGCGGTAGCCGTTAGTTGTTGTAGCAACTTTTTTGATACCTGGAGTGTTGGCAACGGTTTGAATAATTTCGGGGAAGTCTTTACGCAGGCTCGGCTCTCCGCCTGTAATGCGGATCTTTGAGGTGCCACAATCTGCAAACGCTTTAACGACACGTTTGATCTCAGGGACACTTAAAAAAGACGAGTTTTTTTGCCCTGACGGTTTGTAACCATCTGGCAAGCAGTAAGTACATTTAAAGTTACAGACGTCTGTAACCGACAAGCGCAAGTAATAAAACTTGCGATGGAATCTATCTTCGAATTGTTGCGCCACGGAACACCTTTCCAAACACGGGAGGCATAATCATTTCCAATTAAGCCCTTGTGACAACATGTCACTGGCTCTTGATGCGTATCGGTACAGCAAATACCACTGTGCGACTTAGCATACGAGAGCTCGGAGTTATGGCAACCGCACGTTATATTCACACGCGCGGTAGCTGGGTAATAAAATACTTAATATTTGTACGTGAATCTAGCTTTGATGACAAAAAACGGGTCACATTGGCAAAAAAAACGTATCAAACGCTCAAAATAACTCTTGTTGAGTATCTGACAAGAAGCATTTAACCTAAATTATAGTTGGTAATAATCTAACAAGAATAAAAAATGAATATTTACACTTCAAAGAAGGTGGTCGCAATCGGTGGCGGCCATGGCTTAGGTCGCATGTTGGCGGCATTAAAAGATTTCGGTAGTAACGCCACGGGCATTGTTGCTACAACAGATAACGGTGGTTCAACCGGACGAATTCGAGATTGCCAAGGTGGTATCGCATGGGGTGATACTCGTAACTGCATCAATCAATTAATCACTGAGCCGTCAATCAGCTCGATGATGTTTGAATACCGTTTTCGCGGTCAAGGTGAACTCGACGGTCATAACTTGGGTAATCTGATGCTGACCGCACTAGACAACCTCTCGGTTCGTCCATTAGAAGCGATTAACCTGATCCGAAATATGCTCAAGGTCGATGTCAATATCGTCCCTATGACCGAACACCCGTCAGACCTTACCGCCCTATCTATGGATGGGCGCTGGGTAACAGGTGAAACCAATGTGGATGACATGACAGAAAAGCTACGCATGATGGACTTGTCGCCGGAAGTGCCAGCAACTAAAGAAGCCGTTGCTGCAGTTGAGCAAGCGGACTGCATCGTTCTTGGACCAGGGAGCTTTTTGACCAGTGTGATGCCACCACTTCTGCTCCCAGAGATTGGTAAAGCTATTTCCGAAAATACCCGTGCTAAGCTTATCTTCGTCGAAAACTTATCGCCAGAGCATGGTCCTGCCGGGAAAATGACACTTCAAGAACAGCTTGAGTGGTGTGAACGTACCTGCAAGGCACGCAAGATAGACATTATTCTTGGTAATGAGCCTCACCCTGAACTTGAAGGACAATGGAATTGTGTCACCACTGATCTTGCGTCGGCCAACCGAGACTGGCGCCATGACCGAGTGAAGTTACAACAAGCGATCGAAGCTCAGTTGGCTTAAACCACAAGCCAGCTCAAACAACAGAAACTAAAAAAGGA
>NZ_MCYD01001364.1:0-332 GCF_002876325.1 Vibrio sp. 10N.261.52.A1 | reverse complement strand
GGTCAATCTCGATATGACCTTGACCGAAATAGAGGTGCATGATGCCTATGGTATTGCCATGCGCGGTCAATGGGATACAAAGGGTTTGATTGTTTTCCATCTCGTGCATGTGCCCACAAGTTAACGAATGGAAGTCATCATTTGATTGATGTGCTCGCCCCTTACGCAGTGACCAACACTCTTCAGGTGCAAAGCTCGCACTTCCGGGCCAAGTGTCTCCCCAGTCTAGCTGGGTAATTAATTGATTTCGTGATGCTCGCATCAGTGAAACGCTACCGTTCACCTTACCAAGAATTCGCGGCAAGATATCTGAAACGATCTGCTGAGCTTCC
>NZ_MCYD01001363.1:0-2823 GCF_002876325.1 Vibrio sp. 10N.261.52.A1 | reverse complement strand
TGATTAAATTATTTTATAAAAATGAGTATCCGTCTCATGAAAAGTGTCTACAACACCATTTAGTGAGTCAGATCCATTACGAATTTTGTCCAATGATCAGTTTTTAGACATAAAAAAAGCGAGGGCTAAGCCTCGCTTTCAAAACTACAATCTCTTTTGGGTTGCACTACGTCCAACATATCTACAGCACGATGACAATGTCTCCTACAAAGCCGATTGCTATACCGCGCCGTATCAATCTGAGCGATAAACTATGACGCCTTCAGAATGTTTAAACAGCTGGCTTTCACCGAACGGATATAGTCTGTGTCCTTGAATTGAGACAGTAAAATCCCCCCCTCCAAGGCGACAAAAATTAGCCTCGCAGCTTGAGTCGCTTCTAATCCAGAACGGAAATGTCCACTCGTAATCCCCTGCTCTATGCTTTTACGAATAAAGTCTTCATTGATTTGAACAAATTTAGACAATAGGCTTTCCAAACCATCCGCCAAAAAATAGAAGTCAGAAGCATACATACCACATAGACACAGTTTGTTGTTCTCGCGTACGTCAACAAAAATGTCGGCTAACGCTTCAATTTTACCTTCTGCAGAGATGTCTTGACTCTCGATCCGCTTTAACGCTACTTCGTAATTAACAAGGTAACGTTCAAATACCGTTTGAGCCAGGTCTTGTTTCGTTTTGAAATGATAATGGATACTCGCAGTCTTTATCCCAAGCTCATTTTGAATGTCGCGAAAACTGAAGCCATTAAAACCTCGGCTTTGCATATAACTTTCAGCTAAATCGACGATCTTTTCTGCCGTTGGATTAAGTTCTTTCATATTAATTCCACCTATATTTTGGGGGAATATAGCATAATTCACAAGCATCGCCTATCTATCAGTAGGTATGGAATTCCAAGAGGTGTAAAGTTCGAGTGTGGGTGGGCAAAAAAATAGCCACTGATTAGCGGCTATTTTTAGTTATCTAAACGAAGTTTCTATCTTTCTACTTCTTTGTCTCTTCAACCACAGCCTTCATCAGTACTGAAGTATCCATGCGGCCTTCACCTTGTGCAGAAAGAGCCTTGTATGCGTTGTTGGTCTTCTCCGTCAATGGAAGTTGAATGCCTTGGCGCTCAGCTTCATCTAGGCAGAAACCTAGGTCTTTGATCATCCAGTCAATGGCGAAGCCAAAATCGAACTTGTCTTGCGCCATTGTCGAAGCACGGTTTTCCATCTGCCACGAGCCAGCAGCGCCGTTTTTAAGGCAATCAACCAGAGTTGGGATATCCAAACCTGATTTTTCAGCAAGCACTAAGCCTTCAGATAAGCCATTCAACACACCTGCAATGCAGATCTGGTTAACCATTTTCGCACGTTGGCCTTGACCGACTTTACCCATCAGAACCGACGATTTACCGTAAGCTTCGAACACAGGTTGAAGGTCGTTAAATAGCGCTTGTTCACCACCACACATGATAGTTAGTACGCCGTTTTCTGCGCCCGCTTGGCCACCAGACACTGGTGCATCCATAAAGCGAATACCCGCTTCTTGCGCTGCAATTTCAAGTTCTTCAGCAAGGATTGCAGACGTTGTAGTGTGATCAACAAGAATCGCGTTTGGCTTCATAGCGGCCAATGCGCCTGTTTCACTGGTTGTCATGCTGCGTACGTCATCATCGTTACCCACGCAAACCAGCACAACATCAGCTTCTTCCACACACTCAGCAACGCTCTCAGCGGCTTTACCTTGGTGTTTTTCAGCCCAGTCCAATGCTTTGCTGTGAGTACGGTTAAATACCGTTACCTCAAACCCGGCTTTGACTAGGTGTCCTGCCATTGGGAAACCCATAACGCCTAACCCGATAAAACTTACTTTCATTTCTTTCTCCTTTTGTTTAACTCAGCTCATCGCTATGGAACGACTGAACGCTTTTAATTAACGCCTCAATAAGCAGAGTTAAAGCCTTTGGCTGATATTTTCTTTCTTTGTACACTAAATACGCTTGGCGATCACCCCGATGGTACTCAGGGAGCACTTGAACCAGATTCATTTCTGGATACACATGACGAAAAGGCAGCGAAGCGATACCCAGCCCCTTTTGCGCTGCCGCCGCGACCGCATGAATATCGTTCACAATAAACTTGGGTTTGATCGTTACCATCTGTTCCAGGTGACCCGCTTTGTAGAGCGGCATATCAAACACATCATCAACGTTAATCCAGTCTTGATGTTCAAGATCTTCTGGTTTAATGATCGTCCCACGCGAATCTAAATAAGCTTGGCTTGCAAAAAAGCCATGTTTCGCTTTAAACAATGGTCGAGCGATCATGCCGTCCATGTCGGAAATCTGAAACGTGATCAACAAATCACGGTCGGTTTGAGGCACCACTTGTTGCTGGCTCAAAATCAGATTGAGCTGCACATTTGGATATTGAGTAAGGTATTGCTCGACAGTCGGGCGAAGAAAACCACTATAGAAATTATGAGGCACGGCGAGTTTTATCTTGCCTTGAATAGCGTCGCGCTCTTCAAGCAGGCTACTAAAGCCTTGATGAAGGGACTCCATACCACTGCTCAGCGCTGCAAAGGCCGCCTCACCATCTTTCGTCGCTACAAGCTCCCTGCCCTTCTTTTCTAGCAAGCGGATGCTCAAACGCTCTTCTAAAGCGGTTAACCGGCGTGACATGGTCGACACAGGCAGTTGAAGCCGCTTCGATGCCGACAGCAACGAGCCCTCTTCAACCACAGTACAAAACAGGAATAGATCGTCAATGTTTCCGAATATGGAATTCATACTTCTATTTATGCCTATTTTTCTCATTAATGGATAATTAT
>NZ_MCYD01001362.1:0-1308 GCF_002876325.1 Vibrio sp. 10N.261.52.A1 | reverse complement strand
ACTATGTTGCTTCTGAAATGAAAGCTCTGGTTCCTGTATGTAAGACCATCAGCGAGTTCCCTCCAGGTAGCTTCTACTCTTCGAAAGATGCAGAGCCACAACGTTACTATATTCGTGATTGGAACGAATACGCTGCAGTACAAGGCAACAGCACAAGCAAAGAAGATCTAACGGAAGCACTAGAAGCAGCGGTGAAGCGTCAACTAATGACTGACGTACCTTACGGTGTACTTCTTTCTGGTGGTTTAGATTCATCTATCACTTCAGCAGTCGCTAAACGCTTTGCGGCAATGCGTATTGAAGATGACGAACAGTCTGAAGCTTGGTGGCCACAACTGCATTCATTTGCGGTTGGCCTAGAAGGTGCTCCTGATCTTATCGCTGCTCGTGAAGTGGCAGACAAGATTGGTACCGTACACCACGAGATGACATACACCATTCAAGAAGGTCTGGATGCAATCCGTGATGTTATCTACCACATCGAGACCTACGACGTAACGACAATTCGCGCGTCTACGCCAATGTACCTACTTGCTCGTAAGATCAAAGCAATGGGTATCAAAATGGTACTGTCTGGTGAAGGTGCTGATGAGATCTTTGGCGGTTACTTGTACTTCCACAAAGCGCCAAACGCAAAAGAGTTCCATGAAGAAACAGTACGTAAGTTGCTGGCTCTAAACATGTTTGACTGTGCTCGTGCGAACAAATCACTAGCAGCATGGGGCGTAGAAGGCCGCGTACCATTCTTGGACAAAGAGTTCATCGATGTAGCAATGCGCTTAAACCCAGAAGACAAAATGTGTGGCAACGGTAAGATGGAGAAACACATCCTACGTGAGTGTTTCGAAGATTATCTACCAGACTCAATTGCATGGCGTCAAAAAGAGCAATTCTCTGATGGGGTTGGTTACGACTGGATCGATACGTTGAAAGCTACCGCTGAAGCGAAAGTAACGGACAAGCAAATGGAAACTGCGCAGTTCCGCTTCCCATACAACACGCCAACGACTAAAGAAGGCTACGCTTACCGCGAAATCTTTGAAGAGTTGTTCCCGCTAGAATCTGCAGCAGAGTGTGTACCAGGTGGTCCATCTGTCGCTTGTTCATCAGCAAAAGCTATCGAATGGGATGAGTCGTTCCAAAACTGTGTTGACCCATCAGGCCGTGCAGTACAAGCCGTTCACAACGATGCTTACAACGCTTAAGGCGATTGGTAAATTCTAAGTACTAAAAAAGGCGCATCATGCGCCTTTTTATTTTTAAGCCGATTTTTTTATTGTTGCATTTATGCGTGAGCTTGTAGTGCTG
>NZ_MCYD01001361.1:0-771 GCF_002876325.1 Vibrio sp. 10N.261.52.A1 | reverse complement strand
TTTTAATATTACATACTCAGATCAAATTAAGAACCGAATTGGTACTCAACACCAACGAAAAAGCTGTCGAAGTCAAAGTCGAACTCGCCGCCACCTTCCACATCAATTGCCACTGAAGATGCACGATAGCCACCAGAAACAACCACACCCGATGTAAATTCATAACCTGCTTCTACACCGTAGTTAAAGCTGAAGTCACTTCCATCATCGCTCAAGCTGACACTCTCATTGTTGTTAGGTACTTCTACTCTAATACTCAAATCTGCACTAGTGACGCCAATACCAGCGATCGCACCAACGTAAAGCCCCGAATCAGAAAAATAATATTTAGGCTTAACGTTCAGATTGAATGACTGGGCCTCAACCTCCCATGTATCTTTGTAGTACACCCCATTCGAGCGGCCGTCACCATTTGACGTAAATGTACTGTAATGAATATACTCAACTTCCCAAGCAAAAACAAAGTTGTTCGTGTACTGTAACTGCTTACCTACAGCAATACCGATACCGTTGCCTGAATTGAAATCCAAACCGCCTTCCAGCTCACTTGCAGTCTTCAAACGATTCAGATCATTTGCCTTAAGATCCGTTTTTAAGTAATCAACGGCAACATACCAATTATCATTCGCTTGAACTGACGTAGACGCAGCAACTGCACCTAAAGCCATTAATGACAGGGCTTTCTCATTATAATTCCTTATTTACCAATACGTTATGTAATCTTGAAAGCTAGCAAGTATAAGTAAAAGAGCACATTGAGCCATTCTAATA
>NZ_MCYD01001360.1:0-689 GCF_002876325.1 Vibrio sp. 10N.261.52.A1 | reverse complement strand
AGAAGTCGAAGTAAACAGTCGTGGTCGCGTCATACGAACGCTCAAATACGTCCCCCCAGTCTCTGGACAAGATATTACCCTCAATATCGATGTTGAACTTCAATCTTATATACATAAACTGCTTGGAGGCCGCAAAGGAGCCGCAGTTGTGGTAGATCCTCACGATAACGGTGTTTTAGCGATGGTGTCTAGCCCTAGCTATGACCCTAATGCCTTTGTCGGAGGTATATCTAACCATGACTACAAAGCATTGTTGACCAACAGGAATAGGCCACTAATCAACCGCGCTACGTTAGGCACCTATTCTCCAGGCTCTACTATTAAGCCATTTATTGCTGTAGCAGCCTTAAAAGAAAGGAGCATAACACCGAGAACCAAAGTTCGAAGCGTTGGCGCATGGCGAGTCCCTAACAGCAGTACTCGTGCATTTCGCGATTGGCTCAAGTGGGGGCATGGTAACGTAGATGTGACTCAATCTATCGAACAGTCCGTCAATACCTTCTTCTATCAGATTGCATACGACATGGGTATTGACTCACTCTCCAACTGGATGATGATGTTTGGCTTTGGCGAAAGTACCGGGATCGATATATTCGAGGAAACGTCAGCTAACATGCCGACTAGAGCGTGGAAACGGAATCGCTTTAACAAGCCTTGGTATATCGGCGACACTATACCTATAGGTATAG
>NZ_MCYD01001359.1:1100-1571 GCF_002876325.1 Vibrio sp. 10N.261.52.A1 | reverse complement strand
GGTAAGTCAGAGGGTATTGGACAGAGTGTCCACCGAAGGTTGCTTGTGGACGGTAGCTGCTGGAACGCATGTCTGGGCTAATCGACGCTAAGATCGAATCCGATACTTGAATACGCACGTAAACTTTATCGTTCTGATACAAGCTAAGTAGCGTTTCTCCTGGAGTCGCGTTTTCAAAGCGTTGCTTGTCTACCGTGGAAACCGTACCCGAAAATGGCGCGAGTAATTTGGTGTAACTGAGCTTACGCTCCGCTGCTGCTAAATTTGCCGACGCAAGCTTGTAGTTAGCCGTCAATTGATCGTGTTCAGACTGCGACAACATTTTGCTGCCAAACATCTCAGTACCACGTGCGAGTTGTTTACTGGCTAGCTCGAACAGGGACTTTGCGTCAGTAAGGTCTTGAACGTAAGTAGCATTATCTAACGTTGCGAGCAGCTGCCCTTTTTCTACTGCGTCCCCCGCCTCTACGG
>NZ_MCYD01001359.1:0-345 GCF_002876325.1 Vibrio sp. 10N.261.52.A1 | reverse complement strand
CCCCCGCCTCTACGGTTACTTGTTGAATTTCACCAGCCAGCTTAAATGACAATGGTGTGAGTTCTGCAGGCATAACCTGACCATTAAAGCTTCTATACTGATCGGTCAATGGTGCACCGACTTCAAAAGTTGACACCAACAAAGGTGGCTGTTCACGATGTTGGATTTCATTATTACAGGCTTGAAGTAACAACGCTGATGCAACAACCACTGATAATTTAGAAAGGTTCATTAAATACCCCCCTCACGTAGCCATGCTTTTACTTGTTGTCCTTCAGATAAAACATCGACACCGGCTTCTACGATTAAGTCGCCTGAAGACAAACCATCAATCACATTACCTTG
>NZ_MCYD01001358.1:0-9053 GCF_002876325.1 Vibrio sp. 10N.261.52.A1 | reverse complement strand
GTTCGCAGACGCTTACACCCACTAGAGCGGCTATGGAAAGTAATGAATGAGAAGTCGAGGAACAATGTTTACTTCAAAAGTAAACGGGATTTCAAGGCGGCAATAAACCAATTTTTCACTGTGACTCTTCCAGATATCGCAGGCTCTTTGACATCTCGAATTAATGATAATTTTCAAGTTCTCAAGCCTGCATCTTCAAGTTGAACGGGTATATCATATCACGCAGTCAAAATTATATAATTATTGGATAGTACACACGGTACTAGTGTTATACTGTTCAGATAAAGGTAAACTATTAGAAAATACATTTAGCTGTGTCGGATAAGTATCTTTAAGCTCTTTCCAGCCTTCGGTTATACCTTCAGTACCAACGCCTCCCATCGATACATTCATATCTCTGTCAACATGAACGTTAAAACCCTTTATTAATGCTCCTTCCGTGGTATCACTTACACATAATCTATCAAAGCAGCCTGCAACATAGAGATCAGTTACATCTTTATTTAAAAGGTAAGATTCTAGATCATCATTTATAACTGCAGATCCTTCTTTCGTAAAACCCTCATTCACCCTTTTTTCAAATAAACTCAGATCGGGATCACCTGGTTTAGGGCCTCGAAACGCATCATTGTATAATTTATAATATGTTTTTATTTTATCATGTCGGAGCTTTTGAAGTAACGTCGCCTCATTGACTGATGTGTTTGTTGGAATCACCACGTTAATGGTTAATATATCGTGACTTGCAGCATAGTTAATGACTTTGTTAAGCTTCTTCGATTTTTTCATAAGTTCCTTAATATCCATTCCGTTTCTAAAACCATTTTGCATGTCAACGATGATAATAGCGGTCTTTTTTTGTGAGTTCGACAAACTCTTTAGTAGCTTGATAGAGTCTTTAGTACCGGCATTGACTACAAAAGTGGAAAAAGACGCCACTATTAATATCGGGAAATATCTATATATTTTCATATCTATTTGGACCTATAGAGATGTTAAAGGGCTGACCTGCAGCCCTTTAATCCATATTTATTACTGTTATTTGAATGACGTAATTACTGAAGACAAATCATGACGTTCTATTTTGAACAAGTCACCTTCGCCAGTGTCGGTTTTTGCTTGCCTTTCTTCGCTATTAATTTCTTTATTAGACCACTCCATCCCGTAAGCGTTTTTATTGTATGTGACCTTAATACGGTAGTGATCGACCCCTTCTTTATCAATCACGATAGGTGCGGCAATAGCTTCAAAATTATCGGTTAAATCCCTAGAAGAAGATGTAACAGAACCTGTGCCATTCAACTCCTTTCCACCAAACGGCGAAGGTGTATTTCTTTTGATAAAAAGTGGCCTCCTATTAAAGCCTTGCCCTCCACAGGCAAAAAACAGATTGGCTTCACGCGCGTCTAGTCCTATAGAATCCGCCGCAAAGTTGCCAGGGAATGTACCATAACTAAAGTTTCGGTTAAGTGGAGCCCGCATCAGTTCACACGACCCAGTGTCACTAAAAATAAACAACTTGTCAGTTACGTTTTGTTTTATATTCCACCCAGAATACCCACGGTACGGCGTATCAGCTTCAACCAAAGAGTTGTAATAAATATCAGTTCTCTTTAAATCACTTGCTTTAACAATGCGCATTAAATCAAATGAATCCGGATCAAATTTGGCATTTTTACTATTTTCGGGTACTGCGCAATCTTCTTCGTCATCAATTCGGTTACAGTTTTCATGAGAAGGGTGTACTTCCCATTCTAATCCCATGCCTCTATCGTTTTTAATCACCCAGCGAGCAGCGCTATCACGCCCTATTTGATGGTGTCGAAGGTTCTGGAGCAAGTATCTATAGTCATAGCCCGCAACGAGGTGGTCAGAACCTTCTTTAACCATTACAAATTCGTGTGATGGCATCCCTACATCACAAAGGGCATAGTCAAGCAATAGAATATTGTCATCAAAAAAGCCATGGATTTTAGCCCAGGAGTTTGAGTGGATTGCTTGCTGATATTGCTTGCACTGATTAGCATGATCAAACAGGGTTGCGGTTACATATGCTTCAAATTGTCCTTTGGCTGTAACTCTACCATCAAGTACTTTAGCGCCATCATGAAAACCCATTATTAGGTTATTCTGCCTAACCAACGATAATCGTTTTGATTGTATGGTTCCAGTACTTTTTGCTGTAGGTTCCAAAGTATATGTACTAATTCCATCTAGATTAAGGTGTGAGACGTACATCTTTTTAACCAGTTCAGCAGCAAGTGTTTGTTTATTTTTTAGTAAATTATCTCTATCTTGAAATATCAGAAAATTAACAAAATTAGTATCGCCTTTATGGGCAGTTTGTAATCCACAAGCATTGATAGTACCAACGCCTCCAACTAGATTATCATCAAAATAGACCTTAGCCTTTCCCCATTTATTAGTAAGTACTGAATAATCCGCGTTACCGACATGCCTAGATGAGTTGCATGTCTTTGATAATGCAACTGGGAGATCAAACCAGGACAACTCCATAAAACCATTGTTCACAGTGCCTTCCACTAAGCCTTTTCCCTTAGGCGTCTTAATTAACCCTTTGAGTGTACTATTAGATTTAAATAAGAAAATTTCTCCATTTTCTTGGCCTATCTCAATTTTGAATTTGTTCAAACCATCAGCTAAGCCCGTTGAACGATAAAAAAGCGATAAGTTGCTAGTTAAAATATCTGCTAATTCGTTAACTTTCAGTTGTTGTTTGTTTTGGAGGCTCACAGGTTCTGATGGCATCGCCTTAATAGAGGAAGATGACCAAGGTAGAAAATCAACAGGAGAAATACGGGATGCATCAATAGAGCCATCACAATTAAATGGTATTCTAGTGCCTCCAAATGAATTCATTATACTTTTAAATCTTTGGAGGCAAACACCAGAGTCACCATCATAAACGTTAAAATCAATATAATAAGTATCTTGGATATCGAGGGGGACATAGGTTCCTTTTATAGGATTTAATTTTCCGAGAGTATTTCTCACTCCCCCAGACACTTCTCTACCAGACGCACTAGTGTTCAGCTTAAAGAATAATTCATCAGACAAATTCGATTTATTATTAAACCAAGCGTATCTCTGCCAAGAATTGATACTTAATCTATCTGCAGCAAGTACACTTAGGTCACCTTGAGTTAGCGACCTTCCATGATAGTTGACTGCCTTGGACAAATCTCCACAGGGTACTAATACTAATAGGCTTCGCTCACTATTACTTTTATATACAACATCTCCCCAGTAATGGGTTTCTTTTCTATTAACGTAATTACTTGTTGAACACTTGGGAAAACTTAGATCTCGATATATCCCTCGATAAATATCATCTTCAGCGGATAGTTCAGCATAAAAGCTATTTCCTAGAGTGCTTAATGTCGCTCTTTCGAAAAATTTTCGAAAGTCAAAGACGTGCTCTTTTCCATTATTTTTTAAAACAACGCTATGACTGCCTAAAAGTTTAACTTTTTCCCACTTTTTTTCTTTAGGAACTTTAGTGATATTTTTTATCTTCACTAGCTTGTTATTGCCTCGAATACAAATAGGATAGTGATTGAGAGTATTCAGATAATGCCCCCCATAAACCCCTGTTTTGGGATTAAAGGAACGATAGAAATCAGACCCTTTCCATGTAAAACGATCGCTTATAAAAAAACTATCATCCTTAAATGGGCTATCAACGGTATCAATAAACATTGGATAAGGCTGCTTTGTTGATAAGTGTTTCATCTCTTTTAGCGTTGGC
Organism: Vibrio sp. 10N.261.52.A1; assembly: GCF_002876325.1. Taxonomy (NCBI): domain Bacteria; kingdom Pseudomonadati; phylum Pseudomonadota; class Gammaproteobacteria; order Vibrionales; family Vibrionaceae; genus Vibrio; species Vibrio sp. 10N.261.52.A1. Next base: position 5,284 of record NZ_MCYD01001358.1, on the reverse strand, counting down.
ATTCGCCATCCGGTTCCCAAAAATTGGAAAACACTATTATTCAGGTTTTGGCAATATGATTTAGCTTGATCAAAAGTTGAGATATTATTGCCTGTAACAATATCAAAACTATTATAGGTACCACGATACGAGAAAAAGTTATCGCTGTTGGACTGTTGGACTTTTTTTGATTTTAAGATTTCTCGAACCTTAAAACCATACTCAAGTTTCGTTAAGAATCGATAAAGAAACTCTGCCCCATGTTTATATGATGTTTTACTACGAACGTTGTACAGTTTCATATGAATTGAGTCATGAATGTATGAGTATGACACCCATTTATTATATTCTTCACTGGCAATATACTGATATTTATCAGGAAGTGGCTCAATAACCAATGAAAATACAAGGTCATCCTCTTCATACATTCTTCCACTTGAAGCCAGCCTGATAATTTCACTTTTAGAAGGACGATACAACCAAGGTTGATATGCTTTGAATGTATCTAGTTCAGATTTTTTAACCAGTATTAACTGGTCATTGATGAGATCACTAAAGTCCCGCTTACCATTATATTTTCCAAATATGGTTTTTAGCTGTGGGAGCCTATCAAAGTCTTTTGTAGTTACTTTAAAACTCGTATCTGTAACACAAACCAATTCACCGGCATCGTCATAATCACATTTGCGTAATTGCCCATTTTTATCACCGTTTTTTTCAGCATACCAGCGTTTAACTCGTTCAAATGCACGCTCCTCCGCTCGCTCAAATAAGTTTGTATTGTAGCCATTAATTAAATAGTTAGCTACTACAGTGATATTTTTACGTATCTTTTCGTCAAATCGGCTACTAAATGCGCCGAGTTCTTTTTTTGCAGTCGTTGCAAGCTGTTTTTTTGTTTCGTTGGCTTCAACAGAGGACTGAACGAGTGTTATAAAGTCATTATGTTGAATTTTAGTTGTGAGCTCCAGCGGCACATAAGCTCCAATAGCCGATACAACTCTTTCAAAACCTTCCCTAGAATTCGGATAATTTATCAGCGCTTTTTGCACATAGTTTGCTGCAATTTGATTTTGTACATTATTAATCGAGTGAAAACTTGTATCGAGCTTTGATGCATATAATTCACTGTATTTAGATCCATGGACATAACTTGCCATGACAAACTGCTTTATGTTGTTTTCAATTTCTCTTTCTGTTTTTTTTACTAATGCAGTAAATGACTTTAAGGAGTCATTATCAAGTTTATCAAGCTTTGCAAGTGCTTGTTTATCTGCGCTGTTAAGGCTTTTTTCAAACGATTGAGATGCGACTTTCTTTATCATTTTACTGACCTTAACGTCCCAATCTTTTCCCTTTTTAATACTTTCAGCAATATGAGAGATAAGAGCTAATGGCCCACAAATTTCTTGAAGTCCAGGTATGGCAGAACAGCCATCCAATACGGCGTTTTCAGCAGCCCAAATATGATAGCTGAGTGCGGCGTGATCATTAGAAAATGCTGAAGATATGTCTGAAAATACAGCAACACCAGCCATTACACCACCCAAGACTGTCTCTCCGGCACTAGTCACCTCACTTACGACCAGACTGACATCTTTTTCAGCATCGACAGCTTCAGGTAATGCATAAGGAATACTTGTTCCGTCGCCAAAACCAGTATCAGCGATTTTTCCATATTCGCTCAATCCATCAGCTTGTATTTCTGTATGAAGAAAGTCATTGGAAACATTTTTTTCGAGAGGAATTTTATCTACATCACCTTCATAGCCAATGTAGTTATCATCTAACTCGGTTTTTGTAATATCTTCTTCTGTTATATTGTCAATTACGCATTGTTGTGCGTAGCTAATCTGAGATAAGGATAACCCCAAGGTTAGTATAGAGCCTATCAACTTCATGATGCTTATTTCATTCTCATCAGTTAATTTATTAGAGTAAATGGCTTTGTTTTTCATTCACAATGCCGGCCGTTAATGTTTAAAGACTACCACTTCAACTGAGTACCTTTAACGATCAAAGTTAAAGGTTACGACGTTTATTGAAAGGATTGAATGAGTCGATTTAAAAACGCTTACGATTTTCCCTGCGCAAATTTCTGACCATCTACTTAATCCGATTGGTATTAAAAAACGCCGCTCCCATAGTTATAGAGAGCGGTGCAGATATATTGCATTGATAACGCTTATAAGCAGTTTAAGCTATTACCAAATATCGGCACGTTTGCTTTCAGGAAGATAGAGTTTGTCTCCGGGCTGAAGCGAGAATGCGTCACTGTCATAGAAACCGAGCGCGTTTTGCATCACGCCATTTACTCTGTACTCTGCTGGAGCATGCTTACCCGAATTAATGTTAGACATCGGGGAATATTTTGTACGTAAAAATTTGGTGTAGTTGAGGAAAAATTGCTGGTAAGGGCTGAATGCATCCTTGTTATCCTGTTTTTGTTCGTTAGGAAGCGCCTTGAATGCATCAAAGGCAATGTTGACACCGGTTAAATCACCAATGTTTTCTACTAACGTTCGTCTGCCGTTAACAAGGTATTTATCGTTGTACTGTTCAATAAGTGCAGATGTGCGTTTGTGATAACGCGCCATCTCGGCTTTTGGCATCCAGTTTGTGTAGTTACCATGTTGGTCAAAAGGGATATAATCATCATCAAATTGGTGGCTAAGTTCATGACCAATGGTCATTCCTATTGATGAATAGTTAGCCGCAGCCGAAGCGTATTGAGAGTAGATGGGAGGCTGGAGAAGCGCCGCTGGGAAGGTAATATCTACCATAGTGTCTCTGGATTGGGCATTTACAGTTTGTGGGTAAAGGACCCATTCATTTCTGTCTACCTGATTCTTATCTAATTTAGATATCTCTTTTTTCAGCTTGAATTTATTTGTTCTAATGATGTTTCCAACAAGATCATCAGGCTTTATAGATAAACTGTCGTACGTTACCCCATTATCAGGGTATCCAATTTTAACGTCGATATTGTTTAGCTTAGCAATAGATAATGATTTGCTTTTTTCACTCATCCACGTGGAAGCCATAATCCGTTTCTTATACGCAGACTTAACATTTCCGACTATCTTTTGAATGGCTATTTTTTTCTCATTGGAAAAATAGGCGCTAGTATAAAGTCTTCCCACGGCTTGACCAAGAGTATTATCTAAAAGAGAAAATGCTCTTGCCTCCCGGCTATCCATTTTAGCAATACCATATAGCCCTTTTGAATAGAAATTGAATTTATGTGACTCGAAATTTTTATCGATATAGGGAGAGTAACTGTTTATCAGTTGCCATTTAAAGTAAGCACGCCAGCTGCTCATTAATTCTGGTTTGGATAGCCAATCTATATTAGTTGTGAAATCAGGCATCCCTAAAAGGGTGTGGCTTAATTTTGGAGCATTTAAGCTAGAGAAATACAACGTCCAGTTGATATTACTGGATTCCTTATTTAGTTCCTCTATTGTTCTAGGGTTAATCATGTTTTTCCGGTCACTCATTTTTTCGGCGGGCATAAAAAACGTTGCAATGGCTGTTTCGAGTGATACCACCAATGAAGCCTGATCATAGGGGGCAACCATATTGGCCATCTCAAACGCCTTACCTATATGGTTAAGGTATCCATGCATTATTTTTTTGTACTTTGGTGATAAGTATATATTCTCACTTGGTAAACCTAATCCACTTTGCAATATAATTGTAGTATATTTATTTGTGTCATTCGGGTCGGGGATGACTTGGATATCAAAAGGACTTTTTATACCGATTGATTCTGCATAGGCAAAGTACCGCACCAGATCATCTTTGTTTCTAATATTATCTATTTTCTTTAGTTCATCATCTAGTGCACTGAGTGATATGGAATCTAAAAGGTCGGTATTTAAGTAAGAGTCATAGAGATCAACGATCTTCCTTTCCTCACTGTTATTTGGAAGATTGGAGTAATTCCTGATAGCCTCGACAAGGGATGAAATATCATTTTTTACTTTTACTCGAAACATGTCCACATATGAAATCCTGCTCATTGTTTCAGGTATCTTGGTTTTTTTTAACCATTGAGAGTTAACATGGTTATATAGATCATCCTGGGGGCGAATGTTCCAATCAACATCTTTCTTCTTTACACCAAAATCAGCAGGGTAGGGGTAGCCAAAAGGTGTCTCATTATCTGGCTCACCATTAAAACTCCGTAATCCAAAATTGGTGGAGCTAGGATCGATGACGTATAAGAGCTTGGTAAATCCATCGCGAGGCTTAGGATCAAAACCTAGGTCTTCAAGTGTCGTCGTGTCGTCAACTGTAATGTCGTATATATCATAGTAGTTTCCATTCCACGGTATGACATCCTTCAGAATGAAACGATAGCCTTTTAAAGCTTTTATCGGGATGTTTTCACCAATATACCAATTTTTAACGTTATTATTATTTTCTGATTTTGAACGAAAGAAAGGATAGGCGGTCTTTTCTGTATTTAAGAATGTTGATTTGAAGGCACTTTGATTATCCTTAATGTCTTCTATAATGGCCAGTGCAGTTAATGGAATTTTACTTGTTATATCGGATGCAAAAGAAGAACTTGCAGAGACAAGTAAAGACGAAATGCAAATAGTGAGTGCGGTTTTTTTTAACATTTTTCCTGCTCTATTTTTATTCGGTTAGTGACTGGTGGGTCGTTGTTACATTGACTGATGTCAATGTAACAACACTTTATATTAATGTGTGAGGGTGAGGTAGGAATGTGAGAATAGGTGTGTGTTTTATTATGTTTCGGTTATTTAACTGGGTGTATTGTAAGCGTCTGCGAACCAGGGCTACCGCATGAGTGGCTAGTTTTTCACCACCTGACTAAAACCAGCACTTAATATTGCCTCCAGCATGGACGTATTCATCATACATCGCTTTTGTTTCCCTACGATGCTTAGCTTGGTTGGCTCTTCTCGGAGCATGTTCAAGCTCATATGACGTAAGCATGATAAGTTCTCCGCACCGTGATCTTTGTATATCTGGCACGCATCTTCATTCATGGTGACATCAAGTACCCAGTGCATTGACTCTATGCCCCAGTGCTCTCTAACTGCCTTCGCCGCTTGCTGTGCACTAAGCGCTTTAGAGCTGATGTAATAACGGTACTCTAGCTCGATAGATTTGCCTTTCTCAAGGCGGAAGTTTTCAACTATTACAATGCTCTTTAAGTCTTTCCAGCGAGAGAAGTTACCTTCAAGTTCGGTACTATCAAAAACATAGCATTGGCGAGACTCTACACGACCGTGTCCTTGTTCAATAGAGAGTAAGCGTCTTTAAATCG
>NZ_MCYD01001357.1:0-934 GCF_002876325.1 Vibrio sp. 10N.261.52.A1 | reverse complement strand
GTGGTGTAATGACAAGGGAGAGTGCTTTGCGAATTCGCCAACCCTGACCATCAACCCATCGGACATTGATAAGGTGTTTAATAAAGGCGTGGGCTTTAAACCTCTGACCGTGACATACAGCGGCGAAGTTGACAAGGGCTACCCAGAAGCAACGCGCACTTTTGAAAGTGAACCATTACCCGTGGCACTTAAGTACCCACCAGATGGTACCAAAGGGATTTGCTATGAAGCGCAAACCGTCGATCATATGCAAGTTGCGTTTAGCAATATTGTTTCAAATCCGTCTGGAAGCAGGCGCTATCGATTGAGCTTTCCAACGCTGGCGTTCGATTTTTTGCCGGGCGTGACGGAAATTACTGAATTGGCAAGTGAGCCACCAGTCAACTTCAGCCCATCGACTCCAAAGTTTCAAGACAAAAAGCTCCCCGAAACGCTGGTTGTCAATTTCTCATACGATGGCAATAACCCGATACCGATTACGCTGACCAAGCAACCGATTCCCCCTAGTTTTGGGCTAGTGATATATCAAACGACAGACAGCAACTTGGCTTTGCCTTATCCCGAGGCAAACCCTGAAATCACCATCAGTCACCTTCAATTCCAATTTACGATGGCGGGCAGTGACCAAGACAGAAGAAAAAGTATGGTCAATTGCCAGCAGTTTGACCGCTAACCATCTCGATATGACTCATTCAGTTAGTCATGCATTTAAGGTTGCGAGCACTGAGGGCAAATAGCTGCTTGCCTTCAGTGACTGTTAATCAACCGTTTTGATGCAATCAGCTGTAGATATCAATCTAGTGTGGGATGGCAGGCTTGTTCTCGCCGTTATATTCCATTTACGCAGTTTGTATTCGTTCACTGTGCAATGCACCCGTTTCTTCAGCCTCTAGAGCAGGCCGACTTGTGCCTTTTAACCTTTTTACCTTTTTAC
>NZ_MCYD01001356.1:0-838 GCF_002876325.1 Vibrio sp. 10N.261.52.A1 | reverse complement strand
CCTCTTACCTGTTCAATGTAGTTCAAGGCGACTTTGGTCCATCCTTTAAGTACCTAGATTACTCGGTAAATGAATTAATTTCTGTCGCGCTACCTGTATCGGCTAAAGTTGGTTTTGTTGCGTTTGTCTTCACCGTTATTTTGGGGGTAACTGTCGGAACCATTGCCGCCTTGAAGCACAATACTTGGGTCGACTACACCATCATGTCGACCGCGATGCTTGGGGTTGTAATGCCTTCATTCGTACTCGCGCCTGCTCTTATCTACCTATTCTCACTGCACTGGGATATCTTCCCTGCTGGTGGCTGGCAAGGCGGTACATTTATGTACATCGTGCTGCCTGTTATCGCGATGTCTCTTTTATATGTAGCGACTTTCGCTCGTATTACTCGCGGTAGTATGATCGAGACTCTAAACAGTAACTTTATTCGAACTGCTCGTGCCAAAGGTCTAAGCTATCGCTATATCGTTGTGAAGCATGCTCTTAAACCTGCACTTCTACCTGTTGTTTCCTATATGGGGCCAGCCTTCGTAGGTATCATTACAGGTTCAGTTGTTGTTGAAACCATCTTCGGCCTACCAGGTATCGGCAAGCTTTTTGTTAACGCTGCGTTCAACCGTGACTACTCGCTAGTAATGGGTGTAACCATCTTGATTGGTTTCCTATTCATCTTGTTCAACGCAATTGTTGATATTTTGCTAGCGTTGATTGACCCGAAAATTCGCTACTAACAGGGACTGGTTATGTTGAAGAAAAAAGAAAATTTAGAAGCGATCGAAAAGTTCTCTGAGAGTCTAGAGATCGAAGGTCGTAGTTTATGGCAGGATGCTCGTATTCG
>NZ_MCYD01001355.1:0-451 GCF_002876325.1 Vibrio sp. 10N.261.52.A1 | reverse complement strand
TGTCCACACAGATTGATACGGTTTAGAAAGTAAAGAGACGAAGAACTCCCAAGTTCTTCAATCCAGTGTCCCGTTCGTCTAGAGGCCTAGGACACCGCCCTTTCACGGCGGTAACAGGGGTTCGACTCCCCTACGGGATACCATTGGGTCGTTAGCTCAGTTGGTAGAGCAGTTGACTTTTAATCAATTGGTCGCAGGTTCGAATCCTGCACGACCCACCATTCTTTCTCCACGAAGGAATTAAAACTTTTAGTGGGCGATTAGCTCAGTTGGGAGAGCACCTGCCTTACAAGCAGGGGGTCACTGGTTCGAGCCCGGTATCGCCCACCATTCTCTAAATATTCTTGGAAGTTAAAACTCCAAACCACTTCTTATGTCGTTGGTTGGTTTTTTCGACTGCGAGAGTCTTTAGAAAATGCATTCTTCGGAATACATGCTCTTTAACAATTTG
>NZ_MCYD01001354.1:0-1343 GCF_002876325.1 Vibrio sp. 10N.261.52.A1 | reverse complement strand
GTATCAGGTACTTAATCTGTACACTTTTCATGCTTAACTAATTTAGGAGAAATGTCATCTAAATAATTCATCCTCAAGCCACTTTATCGCTAATTCGAGGGATTGCTCATAACCTTGTGTAATTGATTTCGATTTGATTTTCTTTGCCTTGCCGTAATCACTGTAAATAGCAACCAGTTGATTATCCATTGGCGGTGACACAGGATCACCTTCTAAGGCTAACGCTAAGATAGGAACGCTGGTTTTACTGTTCGCCAACAGACCTTGCACCTTCAAAGACCACGCCATCAACTGACCAGAAAGACTATTGATATCAACAGCACCTTTACCTAAACGAGAAGCCAGTACATCTAAATGCATCTTCGGCATCTGCTTTAGTTTATCGGCATGCACAAAAATATCGTGAATTGGCGCACCAAGAGAGATACACGCTTTGATCTTCTGTTGCTCGATAAACGACAGCCTCACCATCGCATTTCCGCCGAAACGGAAACCAAACAAGCCCACTTTATGATGATCAACCCATGGGATATTTGGCAGCTCGTTCAATACCGCTTGGTGCAGGCACGAAGAGTCTTCGGTTAACGGCCAATGAGAGCTGTGACCTATCGATGGCATATCGACGGTAAGCATCGCAATGTTCTTTGGCGCCAGATAATCTCTAAACAAACGCCACATGTCCGTTTGCAAGCTATCCAAACCTGCACTCACGATCACAACTGGTTGCGGTTTGTCGGTTTTCGCTAGGTGTAGGTTGGCTTTGATTTTCTTGTTCTGATACGGCACCTCAATCTGCTTAACAATCAGCTTGGTATGCTTAATCGCTTCAGAATAGGCTGCGTTCGCTAACACTTGGGCCTGAGCCGCCAAGTTATCATTCTTTAGGTGCGGATAACCTGCAATGCTGAAACATAAAGACGCCGAGAACAGCTCTTCAGCCACCTCTTCGCCGCTTTTGTCGTTGGAACGGTTCTGATGCAACATGCCCAACTTGGTCCACTCATAGGCCCAGTTACCACTGCGGTATCCCATCACGGTATCTAGCCACTCATCGGTAGTACGAGAGTTGTCTGACGACGCGATTCGAGCCAGTACGGCTTCTTGCTCAATAGGGTTCACGCCTTGCCATACCCACTGAAGACGTCTTAGGTTTCGGTACCATGATGAGTTTTGCTGTTCACGCTTCTCATCTAATAACGCTTCCGAGCTTGGCATGTATTGTGTCAGCATTGAGGTCTCTTTGGCTTGCTTGTGCTTTACAAACAAGGTTTCCGAAAGGTTCGAGCTCGTTTCTTCTGGTTCAGACATTGGGATACTTAATAAGAAATGATTTTCACTAATAA
>NZ_MCYD01001353.1:0-1727 GCF_002876325.1 Vibrio sp. 10N.261.52.A1 | reverse complement strand
ATGTTGATGCTTTAAAGAAAATTGCGGATAAGCATAAGTTAAAGATATTTTATGATGCAGCTCATTCTTTTGGTGTGAAAAGAAAAGATGAATCTATTCTAAATTTTGGTGATTTATCCATGATGAGTTTTCACGCAACTAAAATTTTTAACACCATTGAGGGAGGAGCGCTGATTACGAATGATCCGAAGATGAAAGTGAAAATAGATTACCTTAAAAACTTTGGCTTTGAGGGACCTGAGAAGGTTATAGGTTTGGGCATTAATGGTAAAATGAACGAAATACAAGCGGCATATGGTTTACTTCAGTTAGAGTATGTCGATGAGCAAATAGAAAAGTGTAAAAAAATTTCTAATTTTTACCGTGAAGCCTTATCAAACACAACTGGAATTCAGCTTATTCCTGAGTTTGACGGCATCAGTTATAACTATTCATATTTCCCTATTCTAATTGAAGAAGATCTCTATGGAATGTCTCGTGATGAGCTTTTTACTTACTTAGCTGAACATAACATAATGGTCAGGAAATATTTCTATCCTCTAGTTTCTAATTTTTCAGAGTATGAAGGCGTTCCTTCTGGAGCGACGACTTCTTTGCCTGTAGCAAATTCGGCTAGTTCAAGAGTTTTGTGTCTTCCTATATACGCTAATTTATTATTTTCTGATGTTGAAAATGTTGTTAATTTGATAAATAAGGCTGCAAAATGAAAACCGCTATAATGCAGCCATATTTTTTTCCTTATATAGGTTACTTTCAACTAATCGTAGAGTCTGATATTTTTGTTTTATTCGATGATGTTAAGTATATACACAGAGGCTGGATTAACAGAAACAGAGTATTAAAGCCCAATGAAGGTTGGCAATATATAGGTGTTCCTTTAGAAAAGCATTCAAGCTATTCTTTAATAAAGGATATTAAAATACATCCGACTTCTGATTGGAGAACAAAGGTAATTTCCCAATTAGAACATTACAAAAAAAAGGCACCGTATTATAAAGAAACAAAAAGGCTAGTTGAAGAAATACTCAAATCTTATAAAGGGAATAGTATTGTTGACTTGAACAAACATATCATAATTTCAATACTAGACTATTTGGGCATTAAGAAGGAAGTGTTAGTTTCTTCTCAATGCAGTTTTGACTATAGTGACGTTTCCGGAGCCGGAGACTGGGCTCTATCTATAACACAACAACTCAACGGACATCAATATATTAATCCTATTGCAGGGAAAGACTTATTTGATGCTCTTAAATATGAAAGCTCTGGTGTAAAGTTAAAATTCCTCTCTACTGACAGCATTAGCTATAATCAGAAAAGGGAATTTGAACCTTCTCTATCGATAGTTGATGTTTTAATGTTTAACAACAAAGAGCAAGTGCTAGATCTTTTGACCAAATATAACATAGAGGGTAAGGTATGAATTACTGGTTAAAACACTTTAATTCAAATGTATCTAAATCACCAGAAAACCTTCTGAAACAAGTTGGAAAAACTGTAAATGGTGTTGAAGTAGAACAGAGTCAAATTAATTTAATTGTAGATACAATTTGTAGTGAGCTTAATCTAAATGAACAGTCGAGAGTGGTTGATCTGTGTTGTGGAAATGGATTATTGACTGTTGAAGTGGCTAGGCATTGCAATTCGGTTATTGGTGTCGATTATTCAATAAACTTAATCAATGTTGCAAGTCATGTTAATAGTGGCGACAATATTACTTATATTAATTC
>NZ_MCYD01001352.1:0-496 GCF_002876325.1 Vibrio sp. 10N.261.52.A1 | reverse complement strand
GACACTGCCCGCTTTTAGATTCAGTAGCTCATCTAATATCAATGTCTTACGCGCAACCTCAACGGTGATATCGACAGGAATACTCTTGAGCAGAGAGATGTTACTGACATGCTCTTTGTCGGCACCAAGGTCGATGTCGTCGGTAAGATCATCCAGATCTAAATCATCAAGATCTGGCAATTCATCATGCAGGTTTAGGTCGCTCATTGAGCTGTCAATGTTGCGTGTCTCTTTATCGTTAGCCATCGATTTCGACTCCCAGTTCAGAGTTTATGGATTGAAGTTTGCCAAAAAAAGTTGGGTGCCCGTTGACCTTAACCGTCAGGTTTTTGCATAGGGTCATGGGCATAAAATCCCCAGGTTTCAGCTGAGAAAGCTCATGCAGTGTGCACTGCTTGTGAAGCATGACGCACCCTAATTCGACGGGTTGATAACGCAGGTTGTCGAGTATCTCTTCCCGATCAAATGTTTCGTTACTTTCCATCATGTCGCGCAG
>NZ_MCYD01001351.1:0-4722 GCF_002876325.1 Vibrio sp. 10N.261.52.A1 | reverse complement strand
GCTTCAGACTCGCTAAAACCGTGACGCATCAATCCGTTATAAATATTTTCCATACCCGAACTACCACAGAACCAAGGCAACGCATCAGGCCAACCTGAGTTATTCGCAGAGCCTTCGCCGTAGTCCATCGCTTTAGACCAACGACCATTTCTCATCCATTCAAGGACAGCTTGAGGCTGGTTTAAGCATAGGTCGCTACCAATACCAAGGTGTTCGACGCCAACCATGTCAGCAGTGGTCGCAACCATCTGACAGAAGTCTTCCAAGGTACATTGGCTGCCGTTTGGTAGGTGGAATGGGTATAAGCTGAATCCGATTAAGCCACCGCGTGCAGTGAGCGCTTTAATCACATCGTTTGATTTGTTACGAAGTGCATCATGAGCAAACGTCGGGTTCGCGTGGCTGATACAAATAGGACGCGAAGACAAATCAATCGCTTCAAGTGTTGAGCGCTCGGCACTGTGAGACATATCGATGATCATGCCCACTCGGTTCATCTCTTCGATGGCTTGCTTACCAAAGCGAGTAATACCGGTATCGTTCTTCTCGTAACAACCTGTCGCCAATAAACTTTGGTTGTTGTACGTCAGTTGCATGATCAAAAGACCCTGCTTACGCATCACTTCGATAAGACCAATCTCATCATCGATTGGAGAACAGTTCTGAGCGCCTAAGAAAATGCCGACTTTGCCAGTTGCTTTTGCAGTCTCAACATCAGCCATTGAGTGAATCGGCATGATAAGGTCTGCATTCTGCTCGAATCTTAAGTTCCACTCTGCAAAGCGAGATAAGGTTTCACGAGCTGTCTCGTGGTAAACCGCGGTAGCGTGAACTGCTGTAATGCCGCTTGCCTTTAGTGTTTGGAAATATTCTCTGTTCCAATTGCAGTATTGCAATCCATCTATAACAATCCGTTGCTGGTACATAACCACTCCTATTGAAAGCTCAGTGTTCTAGCTCGGTTTTGAAAACACGCTCAAGTAACATGTTTTCAAAAATGGGTTAAATCACTTATCTAAGTTCGTTTTCTGTTTTGGTTTGAATATTGGCCTGACTCTGTGAATCAGGCCAATTCTTATATAGAAAGCAGATTAGTAAGGACGCTGGTAAGCCGTCTTCACTACTGTGTAGAACTCTTTTGCGTATTGACCTTGCTCACGAGGACCGAAGCTAGACTCTTTACGACCGCCAAACGGTACGTGGTAGTCGGTACCAGCGGTTGGTAGGTTAACCATCACACAACCAGTTTGAGCTTGTTGCTTAAACAGTGCGCTCGTACGTAGGCTTTGAGTGATGATGCCGCCAGTTAGGCCAAAGCGAGTATCGTTAGTTGTTGCAATCGCTTCGTCCAAGTCAGCCACTCGAATCACGCTTGCCATTGGTGCGAACACTTCCTCTTGGTTCACTTCCCAATCGTTCTTAGTGTTCAAGAACAACGTTGGAGACATATAGAAGCCTTCGTGTTGCATGCTCAAGCGTTCGCCGCCGAATGCTAGCTCACCGCCACTTTGACGCGCCTTCTCAACCCAACCTAGGTTTGCTTCAAGCTGGTTTCCGTCAACAACTGGGCCCATGAAAACGCCTTCCTCTAATGCGTGACCCACTTTCAGCTCGCTCATACGTTTAATCAGTGCATCAACGTACTGGTCGTGGATGCTATCCATAACAACAAGACGAGAAGACGCTGTACATTTTTGACCTGCACCAGAGAAAGAGCCGGCAATAGTTGCTTCAACTGCGGTTTGGATATCTGCATCATCAGCGATAACCAGCGCGTTTTTACTGCCCATTTCCAGTTGGCAACGAACGAAGTTTGGTGCGGTAGCCGCTGCCACTTTACGACCCGTGTCAACAGAACCGGTAAAGCTCACACCGTTCACTTCTTTAGAGTTGATCAGTGCATCACCTACCGTTGAACCGCTACCCAATACAAGGTTAAACGTACCTGCAGGGATACCTTGGCGATGGATAATCTCAGTAAGCGCAACCGCACTTGCTGGTGTTAGGTTTGCTGGTTTCCAGATAACACTGTTACCGAAAGCCAATGCTGGAGCAATTTTCCAAGCTGCTGTTGCTGTCGGGAAGTTCCAAGGAGAGATAATGCCGATAACGCCTACCGCTTCGCGAGTCACTTCAACAGAAACACCCGGGCGCACTGAGTCCGCGTTGTCACCAATTTGGCGAAGCACTTCAGCCGCAAAGTATTGGAAGAACTGACCTGCACGGTAAATCTCACCGCGACCTTCAGCAAAAGGCTTACCTTCTTCACGAGATAGCAAAGTGCCCAGCTCATCACAACGGGCAATCAGCTCATCACCAATCGCTTGAAGCACCGCTTGCTTGCGTTCAATCGGCGTTTTTTCCCACTCTGGTTGAGCGTGTTTCGCCGCTGAAATAGCTTGTTGAACTTGTTCAGCACTTGCTTGTGCAAAGTTGCCAATGTTTTCAGAAATATCTGATGGGTTAATGTTCGCTACGGTGCTTACACCCGCTTGCCATTCGCCGCCAATGTAAAGTGCGTTTTCTGCTTGAACATTCTGTAAGTGAGTCATCATTCTGTCCTTGTAACGTTAGGTTGCGGTTGAGTCTGGCAACCATCGGATTAATTAATAAATTGTTAATTTATATAGAGAATAAGTATTAATTTTGTATCTAGACGTAAAACTATTCGCTTGTATCAGTAAAGATCTGCGTAGACAAACAGCTTTGATTGGCAAATTGCCTCAGTTCACAGTCCATTTATTCAGGTTGAGACGCCGATGCATAAACCACGAACTCAACCAACATCTCTTCTCTAGCTAGCCCTGCAACAACGACTGCTGCACGATTTGGATAAGGTGCGTTGAAGTATTCTCCGTATACGCTGTTTACAGTTTTCAGGTATTCACGGTCAGTCACGTAAATCAGAACCTGCAGCACAGAATCCATCGATTCGCCTGCACACTCCAAGGTATGAACAAGGTTGTTAAAAGTCTGACGCGTTTGCGCTTCAATACCGCCTTCTACTACTGCGCCCGTTTCATCGATTGGAATCTGCGCAGTGTATAGAGTGCCGTTATTAACGATTGCCCACTCTAGTGGTGCTTTTGAAGCAAAAAGAGCGGTTTTTACTGGGTGTTTTTTAGTTTGTGCGTTCACGATTCCATCCAACTTTGTAACAACTATGTTTCAAGATAGTTAAATACTGCACCTTGACGCCTGATAAATCTAACGGTAAATTTTGTGCATTTGATAAATAAAATCTATCACCTTGCAAAAAGTAAGGTATAGCAAGGGCTAGAGAAGGATCGGAGTCATGAGTATTAAGCTACAACAGTTAAAACATTTTGTTTTAGTGGTCGAAGAAGGTGGATTTCGAGCAGCTTCTCACCGAGCAAATCGCTCTCAAGCAGCACTGTCTACTTCAATAAAAGAGCTTGAGAAAATACTTGGTCAGCCACTGTTTGAAACAGGCAACAAATCTACGCTGACACCTTTTGGTGAAATATGCCTACCGAAAATCATTCAATTCTTGAATGTTTACAAAGCATTAGACAACGACTTACGTGCAGCGGCGGCTGGGCAACAAGGAAGAGTTCGAATAGCGAGCGTGCCTTCGGTGGCAGCCAAATTGATCCCTAGCGTGTTAGGGGCCTTTTGTGAGCAATACCCGAATGTAGAAGTGAGTTTGATTGATGATAATGCGGCAGGTGTAGAAGCAAGGTTACTTTCTGGAGAGGTGGATGTCGCCCTTGGCAATACCTCCCATTTAGAAGAAGAGAGTATCGACTTCACTCCACTTCTTTCCGATCCTATCGGTGTGGTCTGCTTAAAGGACAACCCAATTGCCGCTCAACCCGAGGGCATAGAATGGCAAACTTTGTTAAAACAGCCGTTCATTCGCAACGGGACTTGTACCCTACTCGATCCAACACCTGCACGTATGCTCAGCGAGCAAGCCCTGTATTCGGTAGAAAACATCACTTCTCTATTTTCTGTGTTGGAATTAGGCATTGGGGTAACCACACTGCCTAAGCTTGCTTTCCCAACCAATGAAACGCGTTTAGTGTGGATTCCTTTGATCGACCCGCCGTTACAGCGTCAAATTGGAATATTCCGACTGTCTGACCGGACTATCTCACCCCAAGCGCAAGCTTTTCATGATTTGTGTATTCAATATCTGAGTTATGAAGCGCCATAAGCAAAATTTAGCAAGTGGCAGTGCGTTACTGCCATTTGTTACTTCAGAATACGCTTTATCTAGTCGCAACAACCACAATCAACGGGCTCTGAAGTAAGATTTAAACGTCATAAATACCTCAATGAGTAGCAAAAACGTGGATAACCATTGATGTGACACAGTTTTTCCACGCTTCATGAGTAATAGATAAAAAATATATACTTCTGCGTTAATAAACGCACGCTGCTCGTTATAAATAACTAAATAGCGATGAAATCACACATCTATCGCCCGACTCTTATCCTTCTAGATAACAACCTATAAGTACATGAAAAGTATAAATTAACCACCTTAATCTCACTTAGCGTGACCCTGAGTTATTCAGGAAATTCTTAATACTTCAAGTTATCAATAAAGCATCTGAAATATTCATGATTAAAGTGACAGAATTATTACTTTCATAAATGAAAAGCACCTATTTCAAAAATGAAATTATTGATGTCGATATTTGTCGTTTTGATCACATAATTTTAGGCGTAGTTTATATTTTGTCGAAACGAGAG
>NZ_MCYD01001350.1:0-1079 GCF_002876325.1 Vibrio sp. 10N.261.52.A1 | reverse complement strand
AGCATACTTTTTCCATATGGAAATTATATTTATAGATTTGGAAACAGTTAACGATGCAGTTCGACGCACGTTTTTAGGTTTTCATCCCAGTACGTCGGCGATCCAATATGATCTTTGATGAACTCAATCACCGCAGAAAGCTTCTTCGGCATGTTCTTTCGACTCGGATATACAGCATAGAACGGCATCAGCTGACTCGCTCTCCATTCCGGCAAAACTTGGATTAATTTACCCGTTCTGAACTCTTCCTTCACTAAGTAAGTGGCTAAGTAAGCTACGCCCCACCCTGATACCGCTGCGTCTCGAACTGCCTCAGCTAAATCCACCGAGTAATCCCCAGCTACTTTTACACTGAGGTTCTCTTGCCCATTATCAAACGCCCACGATGTGTAGTCTCGCTCTCGGCTACGATAGATAAGGCAGTTGTGGTCAATCAGATCCGATGGTACGTGCGGTGTCCCGGCTTTAATCAGATAATCAGGCGATGCGGCTACCACAAACTGACTATCTGCTAATCGCTGCGCAATGTACCCTTCAGGCAAGTCTTCGTTATTGGTGATCCAAAGATCCAGACGCTCTTCAATCATATCCACTTTATAATCGAACAGGTGGACTTCGATTCTCAATTGAGGGTACAACTGTCTAAGCTCATCAATCGCAGGAATGATATGTAAAGTGCCAAATGACTGCGACAGCCCAACACGCAGTATTCCAGAGATATCGTCACGCTGGCTATCCATATCCATTTGAGCGGCTTTTACCGTGTTAAACAGTTGCTCACAGTGCTGATAGAATACTTCTCCCGCTTCCGTTAACGTTAGGCTGCGTGTGGTGCGTTGTACCAACTTGATACCAATAGAGTCTTCAAGCAAAGCAACTTGTTTGCTGATATGAGACACCGAAACGTTCAAGCTTTTCGCAGCACTGGTAAAGCCATCATGCTTAATTAGTGCATGGAATATCACCATCTGTGCAGCTCTATCTGTTAACACAAGACCACCTTCTTAAAACTCTAAAATATAAAATCAAAAAGGACTCCGAAGAGTCCTTTAGTTCGTTCTGCCTATGGTAGGCCAAAT
>NZ_MCYD01001349.1:0-1797 GCF_002876325.1 Vibrio sp. 10N.261.52.A1 | reverse complement strand
GTACCGAACTTTTTGATTTTTACTTCAACGGGAATCCCCAGCTTCGCCGCGGCAATAAACCTGTGCTGTCCATCCAGAATATGAATGCGGCCAGTTTGTGGGGAACGCCAACCAGAAATCAAAATCGGTTCATCCGCCTGCCTTACTATAGAAACCTTTTCATCGATGATAGATTGAAAAACTTCAGGCTGAGCTGGCAATGGAATCTTATTGTCCGATACGACTTTCCCAACGGGTCCTTTTCCATTAAAACACCAGTCAAACGTTTCAAGTACAACGTTTCCAGTAGAGGCACCGTAAGCACTATTCACTTTAAAGCTACCCGCCCCACCACTTAAGCCCATCGTTTTGATGGTTTCTAAACGTTCACTGGTTTCTTTCATGAACTTGTACTTTTTAATCGCTCTTATCTTATTTTTTAGATCGCCGATGGCATCACTCGATATAAATTTAGAACGGCGTATAAATTCGTCAGAGATATCGTTAACAACGCTTCTCATGAAGGCCGTTTTAGATAAACGAATCACTCTGATATTTTTCACTACACAAGCATTTACAATAACAGAGAGATTAACATCCAACGCCTTAGCGATCGGGGAAAAAATGGGAATGATGTCTGCTAGAAGTACAATTGAATCAAGCAAAATCGATTCAACATCTTGAATATCTACCTCATAATCAGGATCATTTATCATCTTCTGCGCGACTTGTAAGAACGGAACCTTGTTGTTTAATGCGGTCTCCATTGAGCTTTCAGTAAACAGAACTTCCTTCATTTCGACCAATTTGTCGCTAAGAGATAACTTAAATTCATTCGCAACCAGAGCTTTCAAAAGATAATTCTCTTGGAACTGTTTTTTGGTACCAACCTTTTTAAACGACTGAGCAATCAGGTTAAATTTAAGGAGCGTCGTCTCTTGTACTGCGTCCCACATAAAGTTATCAAATCTATGATTGCGCAGTAAGAAAGGTTTAGGTTGCTCCTGAGTGTCGTCAAAACCTGTTGGAATGTTCAATTTAAAGAAGATAGCGTTTAACGCTTCGTATGATACATCTTTCCAGTTCTCATCCGGTTTAGGCAACACTTCAATCAACTGAGTAACAAGCTCATTATCGGCCCCACCTAGGTAAGTCACTCGGTGATGGAATGCAAATGTGCTGACTAAGAAGTGTCTATGGTTACTATCTTTAGCGAGCACAATTCTGCCGCTCATACCTAGATGAGTTTGCAGCATCAGCACCGCTGGTTTTATCGCTAAAGATATAGCCTCTGTCGTTGGAGCAGACATAAACAAATTAGCAAACAGAGCAATGAAAGCCTTCACTGAATCATCACAGTTAGGAAATTTCTCTTCTACCAATCGATACGCTTCAGCAATACCCTCTGCTTTGCCAACCACATAGTCATCAAGAATATTTTTAATCGCATTCTTACTGTAGAAAGGCAATATTATATCTGCGGATGAAATGATGCTGACATTGCTATTCAAGTCACTTTGATAGATTGATTGATCACGAATCAGAGTGTTCAAATCCTGCTCGATATCAGAGTTTGTATAATCGACAAACTGCGCATAATATTGACTGTCCGAGTCGAAATTTTCTCTGCCTACTATCTTTTCAATAGCGAGAGTTGATTGACTTTCATCCCCTTCCAGCTCCATGACTTCAGAAAGTACACTAATTAAATGAATAACATCATTAAATCGTTCTACTACTTGAGGTTTTTCATAAACAATAATGTCGTCAAGCTTGATAGCGTCACTGTAAAATAACGCCATGGTATCCATTACCTGA
>NZ_MCYD01001348.1:0-522 GCF_002876325.1 Vibrio sp. 10N.261.52.A1 | reverse complement strand
CTCTTAAATGCTTTGTTAACTATTTTGTTTCGCCTTTCGCAGTTCTTCAAATGCAGAATGCAACTCTTTTACTCGTCGAAACGTATTGAATAAAGACACTCCGTTAAAAGGCACCACTCCCGATTGCAATATACCTCCTGCACTACCTGGATAGAAGGAGAGAAGTATACGATTTTTATTTATAGAGGAGATAAATTCAGTCAGCTGCTCTTTGTTCACTTGACTCAGAAAGGTCGTTACCGGATCGGTGTCTTCTGGATAAGCTCTAGGGATGTTAAACCAAGTTTTTGACGCCACCTCATTTAGAGCTTTCGCGGCGATACTAAAATTAGATTGCACTTTAGGCACGGATAAGAATACGTTGGCATATTTCCCAGTAAATTGATGTACTTGAATTGACATCGCAACCAACCTTTTGCGTTTCAAATCGATTTCATGTCCTCTGCCATTTTGATACGAAACTAGAAACAACTTCTCTTGCTTATTCTTAGACTTTCTAATCTTTTCGGACGTTTCTAGAGT
>NZ_MCYD01001347.1:0-2386 GCF_002876325.1 Vibrio sp. 10N.261.52.A1 | reverse complement strand
GATACGGGATGCGAAGAGCTGGTCTCTCAGTCGTCATTCCGAATCGAGGGACGAGATGTCTGGAATCTCCTTTAGCTGTCAGCACCAAGGATAAACGCAAGAGATTCCCTACTACGCTCGTACCTCGCTATAGGGAATGACGGTGAGTGTTTGAGATACGAGTAAACGAGATACGGGATGCGAAGAGCGTGTTTAGATTCGAGTAAACAGGATTCGAGATACGAAAAACAATAGAGAGCGAGCTATTCGTTGCTCGATTACTCGTATCCCTCATCTATTCACTCACCGTCATTCCAGAATCGAGGGACGAGATATACATATGAAAAAGATACGAGTAACGAGATGCGGGATGAGAAAAGAGTCTCCAAATTTGATTAAGCGAGAACCCTTAGCATCAAACTTAGACAATAGAGAGCGAGCTCTTCGTTGCTCGATTACTCGCATCCCGTATCTACTCACTCAACCGTCATTCCAGAATCGAGGAACGAGATGTCTGGAATCTCCTTTAGGTATCAACATCAACAATAAACACAAAAGATTCCCTACTACGCTCGTGCCTCGCTATAGGGAATGACGGATGGAGTGCATGTTGAGGTGGTTAGGAAGAAACGAGTGTAACTTAGATGCGGGGAACGAGATGCGGGATGAGAAAAGAATCTCCAAATTTGAGTAAGCGAGAATCCTTAGCATCAAACTTAGACAATAGAAAGCAAGCTCTTCGTTACTCGATTACTCGCATCCCGTATCTATTCACTCAACCGTCATTCCAGAATCGAGGAACGAGATGTCTGGAATCTTATCCCTCTTCTGAAATCTTAAATTACGCTTGTTGTGCTTTAGATTCAGACACTTGAGATTGAACTTCTGAAGATGCATTTTTACTCGCGTCACGCTTGGCTAGCAGTGTCACGACAACCAATTGAGCGACAAGCGCACCTAATACAACCAACGAGCTGCCCGTTAAGCCTGCGACAACAAAGCTCACTAAAGCAATGCAACCGTTCATTAATGCGTAAGGTAGCTGTGTCTTAAAGTGCTCAAACTGATCACATCCCGCACCTGTTGAAGAGAGGATGGTGGTTTCAGAGATCGGTGAGCAGTGATCACCAAACAATCCACCAGAAAGCACCGCACCAATAGCAACCAACAGCGGTGCATCAATCGCAATCGCGGTTGGGATAACCAATGGCATCATGATGGCAAAGGTTCCCCATGAAGAGCCAGTAGCGAATGAGATAATAGCCGACAGCAAGAAAGCAACCGCAGGCACTAACCAGTAAGGGAAACCGCTCTGTGCTTGTTCTGCAATATAAGCCGCCGCGCCTAACTCTTTACCAATCGTGCTTAATGCCCACGCCAATACCAGAATAATCGCAACTGGCATCATGTTACCCATACCTTTTAGGTACACAGAAACACCATCCGACAGTTTTCTCACGCCGTAACAAGCCATCAGCGAGATCAAGGTAATCGCAGCAAAGAAATAAGCCGAAGACAGTGCCGCTCTGAATGATGAACCTGCGACCTTTTGAAATGGGAAACCTTGTGGAACTAACATGGCACACAATACCACCAGCATCACTAATAATGGTGCCCAAACAAAAGATGCCTTTGCATTTTTATGCGAGAAAGGATTGAGTGATTCGCTGTTCACGCCAGAGTTGATTCCCGCTTGGCAATCACGTTCAGCTTTTGCCATTGGTCCGAAGTCTAAACCTTTAACTGAAACCAAAGGAACAATGAAAATCGCTAAGAATGCATAGAACTGAAAAGGAATCGCACCGATAAAAGCATCCCAATCAGACATGTTGACATTCAAAGCAGTAAACTCTTTTTGAATCAGACTCATGATGTAAACGCCCCACCCGATAAAAGGGATAAGGATCGCGACAGGTGATGATGTAGAGTCAATGATAAATGCCAGCTTCTGTCTAGAAAGTTTCAGTTTATCGAAAAGGGGACGAAAGACAGGACCAACAATTAACGGAGTACCTAAGTCAGAGAAAAATATCACGATTCCTCCAAACCAAGCAGACAGTTGAGCTTGGCACTTGTTACTTACCCACTCTGTCACACGCTTAGCAAACGCAACACCACCACCCGACTTTTCCATCAAAGCGACAAAGCCCCCGATGAATACCAACAGCATAATGACGCCAGCATTGTAGCTATCAGTAAGCTGTGGCACTAGGTAGCCTTTGACCATGGTCCCAAAGGTATCAAGAGGGTTTAGTTCACTAAACATTCCGGTGAGCATAGCTACACCACTGAGTACGCCAGCAAAAAGGCCAATCACTACATTCCTTGTCGCCAACGACAACACCAAAGTAATAACAATGGGGATGAGTGACGTGATATCTGTCTGTTCCATAGGTAAACCTTAACC
>NZ_MCYD01001346.1:0-687 GCF_002876325.1 Vibrio sp. 10N.261.52.A1 | reverse complement strand
GCCCAGCCATATCTTCGTCAATATCGACAAATTGGACTTGGGTTCTAATTTCGCTCATTGCGCTATTGTATCACTCTCACTTTTGATAATTGAGATTTTCTTAGGTCTATTCTGAACTAATTTACTCTTAATTCTTTGCCACCTACCACCAAATGGTCACTGAAGTTCTATATTTCTTTGATTCTCCGAACAAAAAAGCACCAAGATTCCTGCAAATTAAAATATCAATTGATAAATTATTTATAGACAGTGAGTTAGAGCTATCAAAACACAAACAAAAACTGTTTTTTTTACAGCATTCCGACAAAGCAGATTGCTGTGTTTACCGACCACTGCTATAGTTCACAGCTGCTATCAACGGTTTGACTAAAATTTAAACAGACAATCGTTCATAAGCAAGTAAATGAGTAGATAACTCAGATTAGACAGTGCTGCAATTGGCGTAAGACACAGTCAACTGAGTCCCCTTATCGCTCTACTCACGTACGCTCATGTTGAGTATTCACCGCCACATCGCGGATCATAGGCTAACTCCCTATGATGACTGACGTGCCCCAGAGCATCCCTCTCCAGCCGGGAGGCTGCACCGATAAAGCCATGGGATCTGGCACCATGAGAAACGAAATAAAGCGATAAGAACAATGATGAAAATAAGAAAAGACAACGAGTATTTCTAAATGAAAAGAA
>NZ_MCYD01001345.1:0-642 GCF_002876325.1 Vibrio sp. 10N.261.52.A1 | reverse complement strand
ACGTTTACAATAGCGCTCAATCGTCGTTCAGACAGTTAGTTGAGACGCCTGATGCATCCTCAGATCCAGCCTTGGTTGACGCCAACACGGATAACTGGGCTGAGTTACGAAAAGTCTCAGAAGAAACACTCATTTCTCAGTCGAAAGACTTAGAAATATTAGGTTGGTATATTACCAGTCAGCTTTTTACTGCTAGCCCATTCGAAAACCTTGCTAATACTCTCCCTGCTTTAAACCAATTTATCGACCAATTCTGGGATACGCTAAACCCGATGCCACCAGAAGCTAAGCTAAAAGCTTCAGATGAGGCCGGAAAAGCAAGAGAGATTGCAGAATTCAGAACTAAGCCCTTACTACAACTCGTTGGTGAGTCTGTTGATACCAGCTCTGTTTATGTGCCTTTTCAAATGCTCGACTTCTGTGCCGGCGTTACCTATGGCGATTACTTGATTGCTGAGCGTAAAGGCAACATAAACGAACTGAAAGAATCCGCTTCAGGCGCATTTGACCAAAGCGTTTCTGAAACGCTTTTTCAACTGGCAAATATCTACAGCGAGCTAGAACTGATTGAGAAAAACTTGGCGGAAAAATGCCAAGCAGTAGGTGCAACCCTAATCAGTTTTAACTTCATCAAGGCCAACG
>NZ_MCYD01001344.1:0-1676 GCF_002876325.1 Vibrio sp. 10N.261.52.A1 | reverse complement strand
CAGCTTGGTAATAGTGTGAAAACGGTTATGAACCATTCTACAAAACTGATTAACAGAAGAAATAAGCCATCTGGAACGAAAAACGCCCACACCATTTTCATGATGTGGGCGTTTGAATTGCTACTGCTAAAGACGAATGAATTAAAGGTTTGAGCTTATAAACCCATCTCTTCGGTTAGCGTTTTGATTTGCTTGAGATCCATGGTGTGGACTTCGATCATTTGTCTGATGTCACTTAGGCGAGAGTTCGCGTTATCTTGCTTCTCACATGCGTCAGATTTTGCATCCCATGAAGTGCCGTCTAAGAACACATCACACGCTTTCTTAAGTGAACCAAGATTCTGTTCGATTTCGTCTCTTTCTTTCTCTAGCTTTTCTAGCTCTTGAGATATTTGTAATTCTTTACGGAACAGTTCGCGAGAGCGTTCAAACAAAGTCGACTGCATATCCGCCTGACGGTTTAGCTTTTGATTATCTTGCTCTGTTTTATCTAATGTCTGTTTCTGCTCGTTTAACTGCTGCTCTAACGAATAGTTCGCTTTCTCTAACACGGCAGACTGCTTGGCTAACTCTTGGAGCTCTTTTTGATGCGCTTCTGCTTGCTCGGCCAAAGCCGCTTCAACCTTAGCATCAATTTCTGTATCAACTTTCGCCACTTTAGCTTCAACAGAAGACACCAACTGTGTTTTGCTTTCACTCAATTCTTGATAACGAGCTTCGAGTACCTGATAAGTGGACTCCCACTTAGAAGCCGTCACTGTCGAACCGATTAAGCCACCCAGTGCTAAACCTATAACCGCAGCAATGCCGATATAGAGCTGACTGCGCTTATCGCGTTCTTCAATAACAACCACTTCATCTTGTTCGCTTTGTCCAGATTGCTGGTTCACTAGCGGGTACTCCCAAAAATATGTTTAACGTTACGCGGTCACTGGCACTAATACCAATACTGATTTTGTAGGTTCAGTTAAACCTATCGCTCAAATCACAAGTACTTGAGCTTTAGTAACACGTTCATCCCATCTGCTCACAGACGGTTTAACGAGTTAACTCCGAAATCATCAAGCTGGCAGTATACAAAAGGAAGCTGCTAACGATAACTATCACTACCCATTTTTGTACTTTTTCATTCGTCCGATAACGAAACAGTACAAATGCCAACGCCAACAAAAAAACAATCGCTATTAGTCGAGTCATAAATCCTCCTTGTTTCCCTATTTTATACCATTTAAATAAGCAAGTTACGTCAGAGTCGCGTTGTTTGATCATTTAGTTGAACAACATTTGTGCAAACAGATATTTTGTAGCTGACATCACATTTTATATGATTTAGGATACGCCTACAGATTACCTAATTATTTAGGTAATTGTTCCGATGAAGACTGCAGGAGAGTGGTTTTTAACTAAACTTTAACATTTAGTTAGATTGACCCGCCGAAGAAGTAAATCTTTCAGGTGCTTTATGCTGGAGAAATCCAGAAAAGTGAGGACTGTCGTTGGAGGAACCTCTGGAGAGAACCGTTAGATCGGTCGCCGAAGGAGCAAGCTTAGTGCCCGTTACTTATCTGTAAGTGATTCGTTAAGTGAAACTCTCAGGCAAAAGGACAGAGGAGTGGAAAGCAACAAGCCTTAATTAACAAAAGAATTCTATCTAGAAATCCGTATGTATTAAGTAG
>NZ_MCYD01001343.1:0-1187 GCF_002876325.1 Vibrio sp. 10N.261.52.A1 | reverse complement strand
GCAAACCAGCAAAATGAGAAGCAAGTGAAAGCAAAGCAACTGCTTGACCGTCTATTTCCTCTTGAGCATGGCTCTCACCAAGACGTAACGAGCTACGTAGTCGATTACCGTCATATCATGGCTTACTTCAAAGACGGACAGCATAGCGGCCTAAAACACCCTAAGCACTTTGTAGCCTACATGGGTGAGAAGAGCGACCCTGATTCAATCTTGTTCCGTGATGGTAGCGGAAGTCACTTAGAAGTGATGTTTGGTTGCCACAAAGGCACTGGCTGCATTGAACTGATAGAGATTGATGATATCCAACTGGAATCGTGCACGACATTCGGTCAAGCTCCAACTGAAGCAACGAATACGACTTTACAACAAGAAACTATTGCTGCGATGCGCCACTGGATCAGCCTAGTTAAAGGCGATGAAAAGGGTAAGCCAAAGGCGTGCAGTGAAGATAAAGAATTTAGAGCAAAAAGTGGTGAAGACTACTGCCTTAACTACTGCTTCCAAATTTAAAGCCTAGTTCTCAGTTCCAAGAGCACAGTAAACAAAAAGTCCCAAAGGTAACGCCTTTGGGGCTTTCTAGTTTTAATTAGTATTCACCACGCGTATTTGGCTTCAATCGCCAAGCGAATGATTGCCTTTAAAGAGGCATAACGCGATTACGGCCAAGTGTTTTGGCTTCGTAAAGCAACTTATCTGCGCGCTCAATTAATGAATGTGGTGACTCTCCAGGTTCGAGTTCAGCCACACCGAAAGAAGCGGTAATATTTCCGACTTGTTCACCACTGCGACGGTCTTTAATCGATAGCTTCTCTAACGAACGACGGTTAGTGTCAGCCAGTTGGCGTGCGATGCGTACTGACTTATTCGGCACAATCAGTGCAAATTCTTCACCGCCAAAGCGATAAGCAGAAATGCCTTCACGGCAACTTAGCTTGAGTTTACGAGCGATGCCTTTTAGAACCATGTCACCAAATAGGTGACCATAGGTGTCGTTAAAGTCCTTAAAGTGGTCGATGTCGAGGAGAATCAAACAAAGAGACTGGTTCGCTTCGCAGAGCGTTTCTAAATCGCGGTCGAAAGAGCGACGGTTGTATAGGGTGGTGGTGCTGTCAAACAGTGCGTCTTTCTGTACTTCAACAAGCTGGCTTTTGAGCTTAGAGATTTCAGAGGTCGCTGAGTTGAGCTGA
>NZ_MCYD01001342.1:0-2415 GCF_002876325.1 Vibrio sp. 10N.261.52.A1 | reverse complement strand
CGATAATTCAGGGAATTCTTTGAGCTTCCCTAGCGAATTTAAAGGAGTGACTTGTGAATAAAGCAAAACAAATATTTTTGATAGTGGGACTGCTAGGTCTATTAGTTGGCTGGTTAACCACTTTAATACCTCAAGCGCACCTAAAAGGGCATTATTTAGCCAATACCGCTTCGATAGTAAATCCGCCCGATAAAATCATTTATAATCAGGCTTCAGTTAATATCGAATTTAAGAAAAATAATGCCTATGAACTGCTCTATGTCTCGACTAAAGAAGCGGGCTTTACTTCATCAGGTACTTACGCGGTTAGCCAACATGATATTTCGTTAGACGAAACTCAACATGAGCAGATCATTCCTAATCGAGATCTCACGTTTTACGAGAAAGTCATGATCAGTGAAGGCGCTGTTCTCTCTTCAGATGCGATGACTTACATTCCGTTGAACGATGAAGAGCTATTACTGGTGACCCAACGTGGATTAATTCATTTTTGCAAAAAGGTCATCTGTGCTGAGTTACCTGCATATTCTAATTCAGAGCCTGAATTGGATATCAATTAAATACAGGCTCCGTATGTGAAAAGCGCTCGTGACTAACAACCTCTAGTTGCGAGCGATTCATCCCAATGATGACGCCTAGCTATCCTCAATCAAGTAGGCGTCAGATCGTGAAAACAGCCACCTATTATGTGAATAATAGCCCTTTCCTGGTCATTTCCGTCACTAGGCTGACAATCCTGGCATTTTATAAACCTCGCGAACCATATGCAACAACACCACCCAAAAGTGATCCAAGTTATATTCTAACGAACGATAAAATTTGTTTATTAACAACTAAATAACAGTAGTTAATCACGATTTACAACCACAATTAACATCAAAAAAAATGTTTGTCTTAGATCATATCAACCTCAACTATGCCTCGTGCAACAGTGCAGTTTTCTGTACATTCATTGTCATATTCTGAAACAGTTTCTTATATTTTTTTAAACTTTGTGGAGATTTCTATGTTAGAACTCTTGATCGGATTAGTGGTTACCGTCGCTGTTGGTTACTTTATTGTAAAAGGCTATAAGGCGGCGGGCGTATTACTAACAGCTGGCCTTGCTCTTCTTCTTATTACTGGCCTTATTGGTCACACAGTCTTACCAGTTAAGATAGCTTCAACAGGTAACATGGTTACCGATTCACTAGAATTCGTTAAATACATGCTTCAGTACCGTGGCGGCGGCCTAGGTATGCAAATCATGCTTCTTTGTGGTTTCGCTTCTTACATGACGCACATCGGCGCAAACAACGTGGTAGTGAAACAGTTCTCTAAGCCACTGTCTGTTATCAAATCTCCATACGCACTGCTTGTTGCT
The DNA here is from genome assembly GCF_002876325.1 of Vibrio sp. 10N.261.52.A1. Lineage (NCBI taxonomy): Bacteria > Pseudomonadati > Pseudomonadota > Gammaproteobacteria > Vibrionales > Vibrionaceae > Vibrio > Vibrio sp. 10N.261.52.A1. The sequence goes on along the minus strand of NZ_MCYD01001342.1, from coordinate 1,052 downwards.
GCGTACATTGTAGCGTGTCTGATGTCTCTAGCAGTAAGTTCTGCAACGGGCCTTGGCGTGCTATTGATGGCTACCCTATTCCCAATGATGACGGCAATGGGTATTTCTCGCCCAGCTGCGGTTGCGGTATGTGCATCTCCGGCGGCTATCATTCTTTCACCAACATCGGGTGACGTAGTTATCGCTGCAGAGAAATCAGGTTTAGACCTAGACGTATTCGCGGTTCAAACGGTACTGCCAGTGTCAATCTGCGCAATCATCGTAATGGCTGCAGCGGCTTTCTTCTGGAACAAATACCTAGATAAGAAAGAAAACACGCCAATGGAAAAAGTTGATGTTTCTGAGATTGAAACAACAGCGCCTGCTTTCTATGCGGCTCTTCCTTTCCTACCTATCATCGGTGTTTTCCTATTCAACGGCCGTACCATTCCAGGGCTTAAGCTAGACATCTACACTATCGTAGTTGGCTCAATTTTCGTTGGTGCACTTGTTGATTACGTTGTGAAGAAATTCGACGGTGAAAAGACGCTAGAAGATCTAGATTCTTGTTACCAAGGTATGGCGGACGCATTTAAAGGCGTTGTAATGCTGTTAGTTGCGGCAGGTGTATTTGCTCAAGGCCTGATGTCTATCGGTGCAATTGATAACCTAATCGGTCTTGCTGAAGCAGCAGGCGCTGGCGGCATCGCACTAATGCTTATCCTCACAGGTCTAACGGTTGCTGCGGCAATTGCGACAGGTTCTGGTAATGCACCTTTCTATGCATTCGTTGAGCTTGCGCCTTCACTGGCTGCGAAGATGGGTCTAAACCCTGCGTTCCTTATTATCCCAATGCTTCAAGCATCAAACCTAGGTCGTACTATCTCTCCAGTATCTGGCGTAGTGGTAGCAACTTCAGGCATGGGTAAAATTAGCCCATTTGAAGTGGTAAAGCGTACCTCTGTACCAGTCATCTGCGGCCTTATCACGGTTATCTTCGGAACACTTGTTCTAGTACCAATGGCAGCTTAAGTTGTTAATAGTTATACAGATATATAATGCCTAAACAAAAA
>NZ_MCYD01001341.1:1357-1528 GCF_002876325.1 Vibrio sp. 10N.261.52.A1 | reverse complement strand
CAAAGAGGGAGTCGCGATGCTTTTCGGGATAATCGATGCCGGCGGTGAAGCCATTGCAACAACGCTCTTCTCTCCTAACGCATCACATTGACGACAGACGTATTTGGGCCTTTCGGTGACTTCGACATACAACCTGGCTGGGATATACACCAGTTTTTCACTGGTGCTTTG
>NZ_MCYD01001341.1:0-585 GCF_002876325.1 Vibrio sp. 10N.261.52.A1 | reverse complement strand
CCCATCCTGCAGAGCATCGACTGGCAACACGAGCAGGTTTTTTCTGATTCTGGAATGTCCACCACAACACGCTCTCGTGGTAGGTCTTCGGGAAGCTTTGGGCGACCACGTCGTTTTGTCTCGGATGAAGTGTTTTTCGCTTCCGATGTTTCATCATTCTGATTATCGGGTGCTTCATCTTCACCTGTCGTATCGGCATGAGCCTCCGCCTCATTGAACTCTAAGTCCTGAGGGGGTATGGTTTCACTACTGTTACCAAAGCGTTTACGCCGCGCTAGGTTGAGTTTTTCAACCAGCGATTGGATAGTTATTTCGCTCTCGTTTAAAGACTGGCGAAGTGTGAGTATGTTCGATTCACTTTCGCCTAGAGATTGGTGAAGAGTGAGTACCGTAGATTCAAGCTCAGTCACTTTTGAACGTAAGAGCGCTAGCTCATCTGGATTATTTTTATTTGGCATATAAGGAAGATCGCAGAGATCCGCGAAAGTTCCTTATCCGCTATTATTTTTTAATTTAATTAAGACTTTGGTAATTCAATGTTTGATGGGGTTTCATTTTTTCAATATCGAGCCCATCAAGCAACCA
>NZ_MCYD01001340.1:0-689 GCF_002876325.1 Vibrio sp. 10N.261.52.A1 | reverse complement strand
GATCTGATACAGGAAGCGGCCTCATCAAGCCGTTATATCCACCTACCCAAGCCTGTTACGGTATTGGTGAAACAGACCATTACTGACAACTACCTAGCAATACAGCTAACCTGTAAGGCTTATGTGGTGGATACAGCCTATGAGAAGTTGTTCGAGACTGATATTACACTTCGTGTCATGAAAGAGTTTAAGAAACACAACATCAACCCACCTAAAATCTCAGTGGCTGCCCACTCTTAATTTTAGGTTGATAGCTAGATTGCTAAAAACAAAAACACCTCCGCACTTGAATAAGATTCGGAGGTGTTTTTTTATGGTTTCCGCCTATTTAACGCTGTTGTCTTTCCGGCTTGGTTAATTGAACTAAACCTTAAAGTACTTCAACTGTTCAGTGAGATGTTCAGTGGTGTTTGCCATCTTCTGACTGTCTTCAGCCAACGATTGTGAAGCCTGTAGCACTTCGTTAGCGGCCAAATGAATCCCAGTGACACTCTCACTCATCTCTGTTGCTACTGTACTCTGCTGCTCGGATGCTGCAGCAATTTGCGAAACCATATCATTGGCATTGTGTAGCTCATTCACAATTACATCGAGTTGTTGGCGTGTCTCGTTAGATGCAACCACGCTGTGGTCCACTTTTTCGTTGCTGCTTTGCATAGCATTAAATGTACGTTCGGCTTGTTGTGTTA
>NZ_MCYD01001339.1:0-1452 GCF_002876325.1 Vibrio sp. 10N.261.52.A1 | reverse complement strand
GGCATTGAATGAGAAGCGAATCAATCGTTGAGCCCTGAGCTCACGCTGAATGGTGTTAGGAGTGATGAGTGAGATAGATGGCAAGATCAAGAAGCTGAGAACTAGGCCTCCCAAGCCGAAGATGGTAAAGCAGAGGCCTGTCGCGAATACTCGCCAATATTGGTCGACCTTGCTCATTATAGTTCTCCGGCTTTCGCGTTGTTTATCCAAGTCCAATCTTGATGCTTACCTGTTATGGTCCAGCTCTGTGAACCTAGAAGGATGTTTTGTAGCGCCTGCAAGCCTTGTGGTAAAGGAGTGGCTGAGCTTTCGTTAGCTACAGATTTTGATACTGAAGTTACAGCTCTTGATACTGAGTAATCACTTCCTGAGGTGAGCACTAACCCTAGCGCATAGTCGGTATAACTTTGAGCTTCGAACTCTTGATAGAGCTCTGGCAAAGGCTGGTCGAAATCGATAACTAACACACGATGTGATGGATATTGATTCAGGTAAAGATAGGCTTCAATCAAAGCGTTGTGGAAAGTATCTTGGCCGGCCGCGATAGAGGTCAGAGGGATTGGTGCTTTCGCTGCGATGGTAGTTAACCCTGCAGCTGTATTATGCACGGACTGTGAAAACGCCATTGGCGAGGCATCATCACCTTCCAATATCGACTGGATCAAGGTTGCGGTTCGGTGCAGTTCACCATGTCGACTGGCAAAAACCAGGTAATCAATCGAGTTGTCTTTTAAGAGTGTCAATGCAGTTTGAACGGCCAATTTACTTTGTAGGCTCATTCGGCGGCGCATCATCGGTGGGATCGCTTTAAATTCAGTTGAGCCATCTTGCGGCCAATCTAAATTAGTGCTCCAGGCTTGCCATTCGGCATCAGAATTGAGACCAGCCGAGTTTGCAGACCATTTCTCAATATTAAACGACATTAATTGGGATTGATTTGACATAGAGTATTGATTTGCTTTGGGTCTAACTAAATACTATGCGTGCTTATAAATAAACACAGGTAAGGAATTTAAATGAAATTACTAAAAATAGCCGTTTCAATGTTATTCATATTGGTTCTTGCAGGGTGTGGACGTGTCCAGCCTGTAATGAATGTTGAGGATACTCCAGTTGCACATAATCTTCAAAGTAAACAGGTGAAATCAGCTATTTATGAATCTGCTGAAAATCGAGGCTGGTTAGTTTCTGAGATTAAACCTGGTTTGATCCGCGCTGAATTGTATGTTCGTTCACATCACGCAGTGGTTGATATCCCTTATAACGACAAATTTTACTCTATTCTTTACGTTGAATCAGAGAATTTGAAGTATGACGATGGTGAAATACACCGTAATTACAACCGCTGGGTTAATAACTTAAACGTTGATATTAAACGTAAGCTTGCACAAATGGCAGCTGAGTAACCCTCTATTATTTATAAGTTAGGTTTTTCGTGTCGGAATATAAATT
>NZ_MCYD01001338.1:0-938 GCF_002876325.1 Vibrio sp. 10N.261.52.A1 | reverse complement strand
GAATCATTATTTATATAGGTGAGTGGTAGAAAATAGATATGAACAATAAACGGTATATAAGCTCACTCAAAGAACTGTATCAAATAATTGATTCATATATTAAAGAGTGCAACGAACCTTGTGGGTTGATTTATAACGTTTGTGATTACGAAAACAATAACTTGATGCCTAGCTTGGGTCGTTCTAATCGTAAGAACTTACGCCGAGTCGAACAAGATTTGCTTTCAACGGTTCGTATCTATGGTGGGCATTCATTGCACTCTCACGACATAAATGATTGGTTGCTGATGTGCTTAGCAAAGAAGCAGGGATTTCCCACTCGTTTACTTGAATGGAGCGATAACCTGCTTAATGCGCTGTGGGCTTTGTGTCATAGCCAGAGTAAAGACTGCATTAATATTACTAAAGCAATTGATTTTGAAAGAGTTAGTGATTTCTTTACACCATGTGGTGTTGAGAAAACTCAGATATTTCATGTTGTTGATTGTGATCAGCAAGAACAACGTAAGGACAAATGGTATTCCATTCATCCGTTTAAGGAAGGTTGCAATGATGCCATTCAACCTTTGTACGACGAGCAAGGATATTCAAACGGTCTAGTATCCGTTCATGTTCTTCCGTCAGCCAAAGTAAATCTGATAAAGGAGTTAATATCCATGAATGTGTTAAATGAACCTACAGAGTATAACGAAGAGACACTGGTTGATTTGAAAAGTGAATCACACGTCGATGGAAATAAGGTTATGGGTAAAGATGGAAGCAACATCGAATTACAAGTTAATACTCATAATAGAACTTTGGAACAATATGGTCGAAAGTACCATCAAGATTTTGACTTCGACTAACGACTAATATCTTTATTGAAAATTAAGGCTTCGCTCAAGTCTGATTTTAATTATTTAAATAGAGTGAAGTCTTGTTTAAATAAATTAGAACAC
>NZ_MCYD01001337.1:0-528 GCF_002876325.1 Vibrio sp. 10N.261.52.A1 | reverse complement strand
GTACATCATCAGGGGCATGGCTTGGTCTGGTCATTCTGAATGTGGTCGCGCCGATGTTGGTTGCTCAATATTCGGTTTGGTTTGCGCTGATAGGCGCGCTGCTTGCAATGGGTCTGATTGTTTCGATTGTTGGCATCAAAAACATGAGCGGTTTACCGATTGTTTTGGCGGGCATGGCGGTTAACTTACTGTTAGGCGCATTCGCGACTGCGATTATTTTGCTTAACGACCAGTACGCGCAGAACCTGTTTGTATGGGGAGCGGGTGATCTCGGGCAGAATGGCTGGGAGCAAGTGCTTTGGCTGATGCCTAAGTTACTGCCAATCTTTGCTATTTTCCTGTTGGCTCCAAGAGTTTTGACTCTGCTTTCAATTGGTACAGAAGGGGCTGCTGCGCGTGGTCTTAACATAGGTACGACCTTCTTTGTGTTAATGGCAATCGGCGTTTGGCTGGTTTCCGTGTCGATTACCTCGGTGGGTGTGATCAGTTTTATTGGATTGATTGCGCCAAACATCGCGAGACATTTGG
>NZ_MCYD01001336.1:0-3818 GCF_002876325.1 Vibrio sp. 10N.261.52.A1 | reverse complement strand
TTGCTTGAGAGTTGTGTTGGTACAAAAAACAAGCTCGCGACGAGGCGCGAGCTAATAAGTTACATTCGAGCTAATAGGATTTGAGCCTGCTCGATCATCTTCTTGCGACCGAAGATAAGGTGACGACGTTTGCCGCCCACCTGACGCCATAGAACAGCACTTCGAATCCCTGAGAGTAGTAGGGCACGAACCTTATGTTGGGTCGAGGTTTGTTGAAGTACCGCTGGCGTGCCAGAAACCTGAATACGAGGGCCGATTGGGCTCACAACATCAAGGTAGATGCTCGCTAGGTTGCTGACCATCTGCTCGTCAAACAAGTCGAAATGTTCACTCTGGCGCTCTGCAGTTTGAATGCGGTCACCAAGCTGAGACATAGAGTCATTGCGAGATGATAGCTTACGTTCAAGCGCCATTAAGCTGATGATGTAACGAGTGATATCGCTACCAGCAGGAGTACTATCGATACCTTTTACTAGGCACTCAAGACCTAATTTTAGGTTAGCTTCACGTCCAAAAACACCAACAGTGTTTGCTGGGCTAGTATTTAAAATAGCACTGAGTGAAGCTTCGAAGGCGTCTTTATCACAATGGCCGTCTTTCGCTACTTGTTGAACCAAAGCCACAGCTTGGCAAATTCCGGCGAAAGCAATAGTACGGTCATAAAGTGTATTAGCCACGTAGTAACTCCTAGTTATCTTCTATCGTTTGTCGTTCGATCAGTTAGATGCGTTTTTCGATGATACCACCGCCAAGACATACGTCGTCTTGGTAGAATACTGCAGATTGACCTGGGGTCACTGCGATCTGTGGTTCGTCAAAAATAACCTTAATGTTCTCGTCATCAATTGGGATGATTGTACAAGGAATATCGGTTTGACGGTAACGTGTTTTTACCGTGCATGTCATAACTTCAGTAATTGGTGTGCGATTTACCCAATGAAGCTGAGAAGCGATCAAACCTTCTGATTTAAGAAGAGGGTGATCTTTACCTTGTACGGCAATCAGAACATTACGCTTAAGGTCTTTTTCACCAACAAACCATGGTTCTTCATTACCGCCACCACCTTTGGTGCCGCCAATGTGAAGGCCTTTACGTTGGCCCAGCGTGTGGTACATCAAGCCGTTGTGCTGACCAATCACTTTACCTTCTGGTGTTTCGATGTCACCTGGTTGTGCTGGTAGGTACTTGCCAAGGAACTCTGTGAACTTACGCTCACCGATAAAGCAGATACCTGTAGAATCTTTCTTCTTCGCTGTGATTAAGTCTTGCTCTTCAGCAATGCGTCGCACTTCTGGCTTTTCTAATTCACCTACTGGGAATAGGCTGCGCGCAACTTGGTCTGAGCTTAGCGTGTAAAGGAAGTAGCTTTGGTCTTTGTTGCTGTCTAGACCACGTAGCATCTCTGGTTTTACGCCAGCATCTAACTCTTCTTGAGTAGGGAAAGTACGACGAACGTAGTGACCCATCGCAATGTAGTCAGCGTCTAGTACTTCATCGGCAAACTCTAAGAATGCTTTGAATTTGATTTCTTTGTTACAAAGAATATCTGGGTTAGGCGTACGACCTGCTTTGTATTCCGCAAGGAAGTATTCGAATACGTTGTCCCAGTATTCTGCAGCAAAGTTGATAGTGTGAAGGTGGATACCTAGTTTGTCACATACCGCCTGAGCATCAGCAAGATCTTCAGCTGCCGTGCAGTATTCTTCGTTATCGTCTTCTTCCCAGTTTTTCATGAAAAGGCCTTCTACCTGATAGCCTTGTTGCTGAAGAAGATACGCCGATACTGACGAATCTACACCGCCGGACATACCGACAATTACTTTCTTTTCGCTGTTTCCAGAGCTGATATCTGACATGTCTAAACACCGTTACTATTACTTGGTCGCAGATTCTAACAGAAAGAGAAACGCCGTGACAGATCCGAGACCGGAATCACAGTTTCATTTGCACAAATAGTGCGCTGAGTTTGTTAGGAATCGCATGAGAGCGAGGTGAGTCGCTAGGATGTCAGAAGTATATGTGGCATAGTCGCTCGAAATCCAAGACCTGAGATAAAAAAATGTCTGAACAAAACGAATTTATGCAAGAAGAGCAGTTGATTGAAATTATTGAAAATCAGCTAGAAGACGGCCAGCCAATTAAGGTAAAAGAGACGTTAATGCGTCTGATGATGACAGGCACAGCGCGTGAAGATGCAATTGCAGCAATGGCATGTGCACTTGCCGTTGAAGTATTTGACGTAATGAAAAATGGCGCAGAGTTTAACCAAAAGCGTTATGCCGAGCATTTAGAGATGCTGCCTGATTTAAGCTTTATGGAAGGCGAATAAAAAAATAGCTCAGCAAACGTTTGCTATAGTTTGAATGATTGCCGCGTTAAATATAGCGCGGTAGAATCCGCCACCTATTTCCCCTTGACTTAGACTAGCCCTATGAAATTCCCTGGACAACGTAAATCAAAGCACTATTTTCCGGTTCACGCTCGTGATCCATTAGTGAGCCAAGCTCAAAGCAGTAAAAGAATGTCACGTACTCATATTATCGGTATTGACCAAACTTTGGTGGATATTGAAGCAAAAGTGAGTTCTGAACTTATTGAGAAGTACGGTTTAAGTAAGGGACACTCACTGGTTATCGGTGATGAAGCGGCTGAGTCTTTATATCAAGAACTAAAAGAACAGTGCCTAATTACCAATGAATATGCTGGTGGCACTATCGGTAATACATTACACAATTACTCAGTACTGGCGGATGATCGCTCAACGCTGCTGGGTGTAATGAGCCAAGATATTAAAATTGGTAGCTATGGTTACCGCTATTTATGTAATACATCAAGCAGAATGGACTTGAACCATTTACAAGGGGTAGATGGCGCAATCGGTCGCTGCTTTGCATTAATTACTGAAGACGGTGAGCGAACTTTCGCAATTAGCGAAGGGCAAATGAACCAACTAAAACCAGAAAGTATTCCTGAAAAGATTTTCAAAAGTGCTTCTGCTTTAGTATTAACGGCTTATTTAGTTCGTTGTAAGCCAGGTGACCCGATGCCTGAAGCAACAATGAAAGCGATCGAATACGCGAAGAAGTACGATGTGCCTGTTGTTTTAACTCTGGGTACTAAATTCGTTATTCAAGACGATCCTGAATTCTGGAAAGATTTCTTAGAGCAACACGTAACGGTTGTTGCAATGAATGAAGACGAAGCCGAAGCCCTAACTGGTGAAAGCGATCCACTCGCTGCTTCTGATAAAGCGCTAGATTGGGTAGACCTAGTACTATGTACTGCAGGTCCTGTTGGTCTATTTATGGCTGGTTACACGGAAGACGCAGCGAAACGTGAAACATCACTGCCTTTACTTCCAGGTTCAATTGCTGAATTTAACCGTTATGAATTTAGCCGTCCTGCTCATAAAGATTTATGTGAAAACCCTACTAAAGTTTATTCACATATTGCGCCTTATATGGGCGGTCCTGAGAAGATCAAAAATACCAATGGTGCAGGTGATGCAGCATTATCTGCTTTATTACATGATATGGCGGCGAATAAGTACCACAAAGAAAACGTGCCAAACTCAAGTAAGCACCAGCATTCATTCTTGACGTATTCATCTTTCTCACAAGTTTGTAAATATTCGAACCGTGCGAGCTATGAAGTATTGGTTCAGCACTCTCCACGTTTATCTCGCGGTCTTCCTGAAAGAGAAGATAGCCTAGAAGAAGCGTACTGGGAAAGATAAGAGACTTTGTTTATCCGCTGCGCACAAGTTTATCAAATGCGCAGCAATGTTTATAAAGAACATTTATGGGTAACAAAATAT
>NZ_MCYD01001335.1:0-7994 GCF_002876325.1 Vibrio sp. 10N.261.52.A1 | reverse complement strand
CTAGGGCTCTGTTATTGGGTACTTAAACTGTCGCGATTTTTTGCTGTTTCATTTCAGCAATGGTGTCTGCGCGTTGAATGCTATTGATAACGTGCAGTAGCGCCTGACCTGAAGCTTCAACGATATCTGTTGAAACGCCTGTGCCGTGGTACTTACGACCTTTATAGTTAGCAATGATGTCAGCTTGGCCTAAACCATCTTCACCTTCACCTTTCGCGGTTAGGTCGAACTTATCTAGTACGATTTCGTAGCCAGTTAAGCGGTAGATACACTGGTATAGCGCGTCAACAGGACCGTTACCGACAGCGGCTTCGCACTTCTCTTCATCACCACATTGCAGCTTGATGCTGGTTGTAGACATTACACTACCAGATTGTACGCTTAGGTAGTTAAGTTTGTAGAAGTCATCTTCGTCACGTAGATTCGCGAAGTGCATCAATGCTTCTAAGTCGTAATCGAAGACTTGACCTTTACGGTCAGCAAGCTTCAAGAAGTCTTCGTACAATGAATCTAGGCTGTACTCGTTGTCTTTGTAACCCATTGCGTCCATATGGCTCTTAACAGCAGCACGACCACTACGGCTGGTTAGGTTCAACGCCTTGTTTTTCAAGCCAATAGACTCAGGAGTCATGATCTCGTAAGTATTTTTGTTCTTTAGCATGCCATCTTGGTGGATACCTGAAGAGTGGCTGAATGCGTTAGCACCAACGATCGCTTTGTTGTCTTGAATTGGCATGTGGCAAAGCTGGCTCACCAATTTACTGGTGCGGTGGATCTCTTGATGATCTAGGCCGGTATGAACACCTAATAACTCTTGACGAGTTTTGATGATCATTGCGATCTCTTCTAAAGAACAGTTGCCCGCGCGTTCACCAATGCCGTTAATGGTACCTTCTACTTGGCGAGCACCAGCTTGTACCGCTGCGATTGAGTTAGCAACCGACATGCCTAAGTCATCGTGACAGTGAACTGAGATGATTGCTTGGTCGATGTTTGGTACGCGGTCAAATAGCGTTTTGATAATACCGCCAAACTCGTTAGGCACTGTGTAGCCCACTGTGTCAGGAATGTTGATAGTTTTCGCGCCTGCGTTGATGGCAGCTTCAACCATACGGCATAGATTATCGATAGGTGTACGGCCTGCATCTTCACAAGAAAATTCAACATCGTCTGTGTAGTTACGTGCGTGTTTAACGGCTTTTACTGCCATCTCTACCACATCATCGTAGCTGCGACGCAATTTATCTTGAACGTGAACCGTCGATGTAGAAATAAAGGTGTGAATACGGAATTGCTCAGCCACTTTTAACGCTTCTGCTGCTGCATCGATATCTTTCGCTACAGCACGAGAAAGTGCACAGATACGGCTATCTTTAATGTTCTTTGCGATAGTTTGTACTGATTCAAAATCACCCGGAGATGATACTGGGAAGCCAGCTTCGATTACGTCCACACCCAGTCTTTCAAGTGCATAAGCAATTTGTAACTTCTCTTTTACTGTCAGGCTTGCAGCTAGAGCCTGCTCGCCGTCACGTAAAGTCGTATCAAAAATTATCACTTGATCGTTCATGGGTGCTTCCTTATATCGATATTGTATCGATTGCTATCCAAATTATTATTGAGAATGATGTTCTTTTAAAAGTGCCAGTTACAAAAAAACCCGCTCAGCGCGGGTTTTAATATTTGTGTAGTTCTTGACCCACAACTTACCCGCGCGATTGGTTCACGATAAGGAGAAGTTTCAGCAGTCGAGAAGAAGAAAAAGTCATTACACAAATATCCGTAAATAAACTGTTAACACCATATGTACCGTAATTTATTCTGAGCGTCAAACAAGAAAATCCAATATCAGCATACATTAGCGGCGTTTTGGTTTGGTTTGTGCTGCTAGGGTTGTATTTATTGGTTTTATCATCTGCTTGGGGTTTTTAGGTTGGGCGGTTAGTTTATCGTTTGGCTTATGTGTAGGTTAAAACTTTGTAGTAAATCTTTTTAATGGAACGATTCACCAAAAAAATCACAAGCGCGTTTAAATTAATTAATCAATTGATTAAATAGTGAGTAATTAATCTTCTGCCAGCGTATCGATTTATCCCTATAATTAATCGTGTGATTAATTAGGTTAGTAGGTTTTAGTGATGGCAGGGCGCAAAGCAGGACGACCGCAGCAGAATCTAGATGTCAGGCAGTTGCTTATTGAGCATGCTCGTGATCTGTTCGTCGTTCAACCATATGACAAGGTATCCACTCGTTTAATTGCTGAACGAGCCGGAGTGAATATCGCGATGATTCGATATTACTTTGGTAACAAAGCAGGGTTGTTTGAAGCAATGCTGCGTGAAACGTTGCGACCAATGCAACTCCAGATGCATAAGCTGGTAGAAGAGAGCAGCCACGAGAACTTTCTCGATTTAATGCGGACTTACTACAAAGAGATGGTCAAGGTTCCTAAGTTTCCTCGCTTAATTGCCCAAGTGATGAACATGCCACCTTCTGAGGTGCAGAGAGAGCTGCTAGAGAAGGTCTTTCTCGATGTCACTAAACCTGCCCAAGATGTCATTTTTGAAAAGCTGATGGCACAAGGCGTTTTGCGCAAGGATATGGATCCTAAGCTCTGCCGCGTGTCGTATATAAGTTTGATGGTGTTTCCGTTTATAGCACCACCGCCTTTGCTGGCTATTCATGGCATCGAGCTTAATGAAGCTTTTCTGAATCGATTAATCGAACACAACATTCAACTGATGACGGAAGGCTTTATCAATGCACCAAGCCCTTCATCTTCGCAGGAACCAAAATAATGAGAATAAATAAAAAGCTCCTTTTCTTCCCAGCCTTAGCTGTTGGTGTGATTGGTCTAGTAATGGCGATTAATTTGAAACCAGATTTACCAACTAAGCCTGCTGGCGATAGGGCGCGCTTGGTTGAAACCGTTAGTTTAGAGAAGCAGATGATCGCGCCGTTGGCGGTTGGTTTTGGCAAAGTGGTACCTAAGGTTGAATGGAAAGCGATTGCCGAAGTAACAGGGCAGATCGTTTACCGACACCCCGACCTTGAGAAAGGTCAGGTGATCCCTGCAGGAACTGAGGTGCTTAAGATCGATCCTTTGGATTACGAGTTGAAGTTGGTACAAGCCGAAGCGGATCTTAAATCGAGCCAGACCTCACTAGAGAAACTGAACCAAGAAGAACAGAACCTGAAACAGACACTGAAGATCGAAAAAAATCGTTTAGTGATCAGTAATAAAGAGCTACAACGTAAACAAGATCTACGTAAGAAAGGGCTGACCTCTCAGTCCGATGTCGATCTTCAACAGCAGAGTGCACTCTCCCAACAGAAGCTGGTGTTAGATATACAGAACCAAATCGCCTTAATGCCAGATGAAAAGCGTGTCGCACAAGCGGTGATTAAGGTCAATGTCTCTAAGGTCAAAGAAGCGCAACGCTCTTTGGATAAAACCACCATCACCTTACCCAGACCGATGCGAGTCGCTCAGGTTGATATTGAACAGAACCAAGTAGTTAATCTGCAGCAAGAGATGTTCATTGCTCATGGAATTGACGTTATGGAGGTTGAGGCACAACTCTCTATTCACGATATGCAAACTTTAGCCTCAAGCTTTACTCAATTCCCTCGCGATGCTGCTGGCATCCCAAACCCATATCAAACGCCAGCTAAGGCAAGCATTCAGTTGAACAGTGGCAGCTTAAATCTGACTTGGCCAGCCAAGGTTGCACGAATCAGTGAGACTGTGGATGAAAACCAAGCGACAGCAGGCATCATCCTTGAAATCAATCAAGACTATTCTGCGCTTCAGCCAAACAGTGCCACGCCTTTGGTAAATGGCATGTTTGTTAAAGCGGAGATTGAAGGCTTAGCCAATCCGAGTTGGGTTGTGCCTGAACGTGCTCTGCATGGCGATAAGATCTATTTGATGGATGAGAACCAGCGCTTGAAAGTTGTGAATGTCGAAGTACTTTACCGACGAGACAATCAAGTGGTGATTAGTGGCGAGTTGCAGACGGGAGACAAATTGGTTCTCAACGACGTCCTGCCTGCCATTGAAGGCATGCTGCTGAAAGAGTCTGGTTCAAATGGTGATGAACTTACCGCAGACAGTGACGGGAGCGCTTCATGATTAAGTTCTTCTCAAGACACCCAACCGCAGCCAACTTGTTGATGCTTGGGTTGTTGATATTGGGTTTTAGTTCGTTATCTACCATCAAACGCGAAACCTTCCCTGCTTATGATCCACCTTACATTATGGCTGCGATTGTTTATCCGGGGGCTTCTCCACAAGAGGTCGAAGAGAGCCTGTGTGTGCGAATGGAAGACGCGGTCGATGGTTTAGCTAACATTGAAGAAACCCAATGTGAGGCGATAGAAGGCAGCGCTCGTCTAATTCTCAAGCTCAATGAGAAAGCGGATATCGGCCGAATGCTGGTGGATGTGCAAACTCAGATCAATTCTATCAACGACTTTCCTACAGAGATTGAATCACCTGTCGTACAAGAGCTGGATTGGAATGAGCCAGTCGTTGATATTGCGATTACGGCAGACACCTCGTGGCCTGAGCTGAAGGCATACGCTGAAGATCTGAAACGCACAATGAAGCTCGATTACGATGTTTCACTGGTTGATGTCAGCGGATTCTCTGATCACCAATATCGTGTTGAACTTGATACCCAAGCGATTCGCCAACTCGGTTTGAGTGTCGGTGATATTGCCGATCAAATTGGTCGCCAGAACGTGAAACTGCCGAGTGGTAACGTTGAAACGCCAGACAAAAACTTCCTGATTCGCTTCGATGAAAGGCGTATCACGCCCGTAGAACTGGAAAGCATTGTAGTGGGTTCGGCGCCAAATGGATCTGTGATCCGTTTACGAGATATTGCCAAGATCACCGACCGCTTTGAGCTCGATGAACAGAAGGTGCTGTTTGATGGTAAACCTTCTGCATTGCTCAAGGTCAGCAAGAACAAAGAAGATGACGCACTGAGAATCAAAGAGCGTGTCACTCAGTTTGTCGAGGACCAGCGTGCAATTGCACCTGATGGCGTGACTCTGCAAATGACCAATGATCTCTCCTCTGTATTGTGGGATCGTCTGACCATGATGGTGCGTAATGGGTGGCAAGGTATTGTGCTGGTATTCGCAACCATGTGGCTGTTCTTCAGCTTACGTTATTCTTTTTGGGTTGCTGCAGGCCTGCCGGTAGCCTTTCTTGGCGGATTGTTCTTAATGGCCAATTTAGGACTGTCGATTAACATTATGTCACTGGTGGGTTTGTTGATGGCGATCGGTATTATGATGGATGACGCCATCGTGATCGCCGAGTCGATAGCCTCCCACCTCGATCGGGGACAAAATGTCGATGACGCGGTGTATAACGGTGTTAAGAAAGTGCTTCCCGGCGTGTTGTCTTCCTTCTTAACCACAGTGTGTATCTTCGGTAGCTTGTTATTTCTCGATGGGGAAATGGGCGCGGTACTCAAGGCCGTTCCTCAGGTGCTGATTTTGGTGCTGTCGTTGAGCTTGATCGAAGCTTTCTTAATTCTGCCGAATCACTTGTCGCATTCGTTACACAAAGAGAAAAACGATAAGCCAGCGCTGCGCTTCAAAACTGTGTTGCTAGAGAAGTTTGAGAACTTTCGTAATACCACCTTGATGAATATGGTCGAGAAAGTGGTGACCTTCCGCTATGCCTTTATGGGCGTAGTGTTGACCTTGCTGCTCCTATCGATCTCCTTGATTGCTGGTGGTGTTGTCAAATTCCAGCCATTCCCAGAGCTTGATGGTGATATTGCTGAGGCTCGTATCATTCTTCCTCCGGGGGCATCACTGTCTCAAACTGAGAGAGTGGTCGATAAGATTGTGGCTTCTGCTGAGCGTTTGAATGAGCAGTGGAGCGAAGAAGTTGAAGAGGGCAACACGCTAGTCGAACATATCACCAGCCAGTTTAACGCCAATGCCGATGCCAACGAATCTGGCCCGCACTTGGCTACCGTGCGCTTAGACCTTCGTGGTGCTGAGAGTCGTAATACGGTGATCGATGATTTTATCGATGCGTGGCGAGAGGATATTGGTGAACTTGCGGATCCAATCTCACTGGTTTTCAAGCAACCAACCATGGGGCCGGGTGGACGAGCGATTGAGATCCGTGCCAAGCATGATGACCTTAATGCATTGAAAGCTGCTTCTCTGGATATTCAGGCTTACCTGAATGAGTTTGATGGTGTTCATGGCGTACTTGATGACATGCGGATGGGTAAAGAAGAGATCTTGGTTAAGCTTCGCCCAGGTGCTGAAACCTACAATGTGAACGGGCAGATGATTGCATCTCAACTGCGTGCCGCCTTCTTTGGCCAGACAGCGGACGAGATTCAAATCGGTGTTGAGAATATCTCGATAGAGGTGCGTCTTGATAAAGAGCAAGCGGGCGATATACAGCAACTTGCTAACTTCCCAATCATTACCGCGGATGGTAGCCAAATTCCGCTAGCTACGCTGGCGACGCTCGATTTCCAGCGTAATTATGTACGTATACAACGTATTGATGGTTTGAGAACCATTAGTATCTTTGGTGACATTGATAATAAGAAAGCGAGCTCTTCTGCGATCTTGGCTCAGTTCCAAAAAGATGAAGCGCCTAAACTTATTCAGAAGTACCCAGGCTTACGTTTTGACTTCGAAGGGGAAGCGAAGGATGCAGCCAAGACGGGTGCCTCGATGGGCAAAGGCTTCTTGCTCGGTCTATTTGGTGTGTTTGCTATCCTGAGTTATCAATTCAGAAGCTATTTAGAGCCTGTGGTTGTGATGCTCGCGATTCCATTAGCCTTTATCGGAGTTGTAGTTGGTCACTGGGTGCTTGGTCATTCCTTAAGTATGCCAAGTATGATGGGCTTTGTGTCGCTTGCAGGGATTGTAGTTAACGACTCTATCTTACTCGTTCAATACATTCGTCATCACGTTGATGAAGGAGATAGCGTGCATGACTCGGTGGTGAAAGCGAGTCGTGAGCGTTTCCGTGCCGTGTTCTTAACCTCGATGACGACGGCAGCTGGTTTATTGCCTCTGCTCACCGAAACCAGTTTACAGGCTCAGGTTATTCAGCCTTTGGTTATCTCGATCGTATTTGGCATCTTTGCTTCAACCCTGCTGGTGCTGTTTATGATCCCTGCGGCTTACGCAATCTTGGCTGACTTCGGTTTAGTGAAAAAGCACGAGCCCCTTTCGCTATAGAGTTTTAAGTCAGAAATTAGAAATGAATAATAAAGCGGCCTAGGGTCGCTTTATTTTTATACGAGGTGAATGAGCCTCTGATACGGTTGAATCATCGGCTTCTCAACCGTAGAAAATTTCATTTTAGTTCACTCAAAACGTCACTTAACTGTCATTTGTTGGGCATAACTTGACCCTTAACTGAATAAGGATTGTTAAGGAGAACGTATGCGTACTATCGAACCTATTGTCCGCTGGGATGTGGCATTTTCGGTTTTCTGTTTAAAGAACCGTTTTAGTGGCCAACATGCGACGTTGAGTAAGGCGGTCTCTCATACGGGGGATGGTCACCTCTATATATTGATTGCTTTGATTGCATTGCTCGCCGATAGCAAAACAGGCAGCGATTTTCTGTTGGTGGGCTTAACTGCCTTCGCGATTGAGCTGCCAATCTATTGGTTTGCTAAAAATACTCTAAAGCGCCGCAGACCCGCGGAGTTTTCCTCTTTGCTTCACTCTCATATTGTCCCATCAGATAAGTACAGCCTACCATCTGGGCATGCCGCTGCTGCTTTTGTTATGGCGACATTAATCGGGCATTTCTATCCGAGCTTATATCTCTTTAGTTTGATTTGGGCTGCAGCGATTGCTGGATCTCGAATATTACTCGGCGTGCACTTTTTAACGGATGTACTCATTGGTGCTGCTTTGGGCATAGCTTGTACCAGCCTTGCTATCAGCTTCATTCTTTAATTATCGAATGAAGCTGATAGCAA
>NZ_MCYD01001334.1:0-3270 GCF_002876325.1 Vibrio sp. 10N.261.52.A1 | reverse complement strand
AATGTTCTCTCTCAGCAAATCCTTTAACCAACCTATCGGTGATTGGGATACAGCTAAGGTTAGAAATATGAAGTATATGTTCGCATATACTCGTATGTTTAACCAACCAATCGGCGATTGGAACACGGCTAACGTCACCCACATTTATGGAATGTTCAAAAGAGCTGAAGCCTTTGAGCAAGATTTATCTGGTTGGGATGTCAACGAGGTTATCGATATTCGCCGTACAGGGTATTTCGCTGAAGACAGCAAATTAAGTAGAAATAGAGCATATTTCCCTCGCTTTTTTCGATAGTTAACCGCTATGCATAGATACCAGTCATTGCAACATATTGCAGTGGCTGGTTTTTATTTTGGTACTCGACAAAAAATGAAAGACCTCAACAAAAGTTGGGGCAAATATACGTTAGGAAGCTTGAACATCCACATTTTGTTTTATTCAAAAAACTATTGCACTTGATAACTCCCCGCTGAACTGCCACCCGAGACTTCCACTTGAGCGTTCTGCGTTATTTCGTCGACTACCGCATTGGCAATGGCTTCAGCCATCATGCCTGCCATGGCGAGCTCACCATCGAGCACGAAACCCTTAGCTTTCAGTTCAGTTTCCAATTTCTGTTTCAGTGATGCTTTGCTTATGGCCATCAGTCTTTTCCTACAAATACAGTGGTTGATACGTCAACATGGGGTTTTCCCATAAATGGGCAGATACTCGCGCCAGTGCACACGCCTTTACCACCATTGAATTTGATGGTGTCGGCGTCTTCGGTGATGTTATTAGCTTTGATTGCTCTATTGCCTCTGACGGTTTCAGTGTGGTTACCGTCTATCTCAGTGATTCTATCTTCGAGCACTTTGATTTGTTGAGTGAGGCATTCAAGCTTGTCGGCTTGGTCTGTCTTTCGCTCAAAATTGCCTTCCTGGTCGACTAATTGATACACGCCTTTTCGCTGTTGGTAGGCGTCCTGTTGGCATTCTCAACACCTCAACCATCCCTCACCCCTATTCCTAAAGGGTTCCCGGCTTGCTAGCCTTCCATAGCGCGGCAGAGTTTCACTGAAATTGAAATAGAATTGCGAAAAAAATGAGATAGAAAACTCTTCAGGTGGGCAGGGGGAGTGCGTTTTCCGTGGGTTAGTATGGTTACCTCGCGATTGAAGAGCCGACTTCATATCATTTGACCTTTCTTGTTACCCACTCCATCCAATTATGCAACCTGCATCACATAGCAGAGTAAAGCTATATCACTTAAATATACATATCAATTAGATAGTCTTATATTCACACCAAAAATACACCCAACACATAACAACGGACTCAGTTATGCTAAAAAATACCCTTTTATTATCAAGCCTCATATCTCTAGGTGCTACCGCTTCACCTATTCAGATCGACAGCTGCGAACAGTTACTCAATCTTGAAGACAAAACCAACTCTGACTACGTGTTAATTCAAAACATTGATTGCTCTGGATTCGTTCATACCAAGCCCAAATCGTTTGCGGGAAACTTGAATGGTAATGGTTACGCGATATCAAACTTAACAATTTCAGCAACAAAAGGTGATGTTGGCTTATTTTCTAGAATTAGGTCTGGGGTAATCGAGAATCTAAACATCAATAACTTTCAAGTTGATACACAAAACAAAAAAGCAACAACAGTTGGAACTTTGGCCGGGCTTCAAGACGGCGGGCTTATTAAAAACGTTAAAATTACCGACTCATCAATTTCAAACGCTGTAGGTTCTTGGGCTGTAGGTTTGCTTGTCGGAAGAGCTGATAGTGCTATGCTGAAAGACATAGTTGTTCAACATAGTACGTTAAGCACCTCAACAGACTCTGACAAAATTGGGGCTGTATCAGGATGGTTAATAGAGGGCGCTGGCGCAAACAATATAAAGGTTAATGACGTTCATATAACTGTCAAAAATAGCGATTTTAACTACGTTGGGGGGGTATTTGGAAACGTAGTCGACACACCACTTAGTTTACTCGAAATCACAGATAGCTCAGTTAAAAGAAATAATTTAGGAAAAAGTGGAAAAAACGGACTTCTAGTAGGACAACTAGATAAATCAACCATCAACAATGGCAGTGTCGTGAACGTTGTCCATAATTTGGTGCTTGGTAAATATAATGGCATTGCAGCTGGAGTAATACTTCAATCCGAAGGTGATGAAATTGTACTAGATAGCATCTCTCATAATGATATCGATAGCACATTACAATGGCACTACGTAAACCCGAGAAAAACATATAGAACCAACAATCTATACCTCGATTTGAGCAACGAATCCACATTACCGCCACCTGTGTGTCGCTTCTGAACATCAGTATTTAGCTTTTAGAATGCTGAATAAATCATCACCATAACTTAGTACCATGGGCTTATCATTTCGATAGGTCCATGGTGTCATATGAGGGTAATTTGCCAGGAGTGTGGCGAGAAAGCACGCATACAAAAATCCACCCGTATTTCAGCGAGTTATAGCGATTTATATTGTAGTTGTAGTGACCCTGAGTGTGGCCATACCTTTGTGATGAACCTTTCCTTAAGTCATACTCTGAGCCCTTCAGCTAAAACGACTTCTCAGTTGGTTTTTGAAATGGTTAAAGCCTTGGCACCCGATCAGCGCCAAGAGCTAAAACAACAACTTTTGATACCTTAGTTGGGTTTTCTACTTTGGAACCGCAGTGAAAGGAACCTCATCGTCAATTCCCAAACGCCCATCCTTAAATGTACCGCTGATTTCAGTATCAGAAATGTAATCAATCAATATTGTTTGCTGCACATAATTCCCACTGAACGTACCATCTTTAAAATATAAATTAGATCCACCGCCAATTCCTTCTTTTAAAATCATGTACCCATTATCATCAAATTGCATCGTTATACCTGGACGATCTTTAACAGCCCATTGATACGAACTACGAAGAATATCACGACTTGATTCGGTGATATAATGGCCTAAGGCTGCATACTTAAGTTCACCGTTAGACGTTAGATATACAATTTCTTGTTTTCCATTACCGTCTAGATCTGCAAGTTCAAAAGACTGTACATCCTCATTGGGCAATAGAGTTCTTGGGTTTGAAAATGAAAGATTTTTAGCAAATACCGACGCTGATAACAACGACGCCATTGATAAAATTAAGAAGCTTTTTTTCATACTGAATTCCTTTTTTAAACACTAGATTGTGCGGCCAGCACACGATTATCGGCACAATCTAAATCTAAAAAAAACAACAACCAACAAAATTAAGCTATTGAT
>NZ_MCYD01001333.1:0-1588 GCF_002876325.1 Vibrio sp. 10N.261.52.A1 | reverse complement strand
GAATAACTATAACTTTGCAGAAATGAGCACCTATGGTTGGACTCCATTCTTCAACTCATTAACGTTAGGTGCATGGACAGCGATAATCGGTACCATACTGATTTTCTTAGGCGCGTACTGTATTGAGAAGGGTAGAGCGTTTGGTCCTGTTCGTCAGGCAATGCAGATGCTCAGTGTGGTACCTATGGCGGTCCCGGGGATGGTACTGGGTTTGGGCTATATCTTTTACTTCAATGACTTGAGTAATCCACTTAACTTCTTGTATGGCACAATGGCGTTCTTGGTGATAAACACTGTGGTTCACTACTACACGGTGGGTCACATGACGGCGTTAACTGCGTTAAAGCAGCTGCCTGCGGAAACTGAAGCAACGGCGGCCTCTGTAAATCTTCCGCAGTACAAGTTGTTCTTTAAAGTGACGGTACCCGTTTGTCTGCCTGCCATTTTAGATATTGCGACATACCTGTTTATTAATGCACTTACCACTACATCTGCGGTAGTATTCTTATATTCTACCGATACGATACCTGCGTCAGTTTCAGTACTGAATATGGATGATGCAGGGCAAACCGGTGCAGCAGCGGCCATGGCGGTGATGATTATGATATCCGCAGCGAGTGCGAAGTTGATTCATATGCTGATCAACAAGTTATTTGAGAAGCGCACTCAAGCTTGGCGAAAGCGCTAGCGAACCATTTTATATTGCAGTTGGCCAAGGAGTGGCTGACGACAAGAATAAGAATGAAAGGAAATTAAGTGCAGTACGTAAAAATCAAAGATGTCATCGTAGAGCAGATTGAGTCTGGGATGTTAACACCACGACAAAAGCTGCCTGCAGAACGTAAGCTTGCTGAGTCGTTTGATACGACGAGAGTGACGCTGCGTGAAGCATTATCTTCACTTGAAGCGGAAGGGCGCATTTACCGAGAAGACCGACGTGGTTGGTTTATCTCACCAGCGCCACTTCGCTACGACCCAACTCAAACGCTAAATTTCACTAATATGGCGCTGTCGCAGAATCGACAGCCGAAAACTGAGTTGATCGCAGCCAAAGGGATGTTAGCCACAAAGGAAGCGACGAAGCTCCTTGAACTGCCTCCTTTTTCAGACGTTTATCGCGTAGATAGAGTTCGTTATCTTGAAGATAGACCTGTTGTGTATGTGACAAACTACATTCGACCAGAACTATTTCCTAACTTGCTCGATTATGACCTGTCTAAATCACTGACGGACATCTACCGCGAGCACTTTGGTGTGGTGTATCAGAAGATACGTTATCGCGTGAGCACAACGTCATTACTGGGCGAAACAGCACAAGCTCTACGTGCGACTTCGGGTTCTCCTGCGATGGTGGTAGAGCGTGTTAACTACAATCAAAACGGCGATTTGATTGATTGTGATATTGAGTATTGGCGTCATGATGCAATCAGTATTGAATCGATAGCTCAACTCGAACGCTAATCACTTTGACACTGTGTTAGTTAATCAACGGGTCCCTGATAATTCTGTAGGGGCGTCCGGTTTCAATGATTTAAGGTCTCTCATCCAGAGACCTTTTTTATCACTTCAATTAAGCTGTTGCTTTTAT
>NZ_MCYD01001332.1:0-1038 GCF_002876325.1 Vibrio sp. 10N.261.52.A1 | reverse complement strand
CAATAACACCTGCTCTATTTATTAACTATTCTGTTTAATTAATAAAATATAAGACGAACCTAATAGGCTCGCCTTTATTATTCATATCGTAAACAGATTTCACGACGTTATTGAGACTCTGACAATAAGAGAGATACACCAGAAAAACTTCGGAATGCATTGATCATAATGTAGAGATCTTCATCAGCCCTAGGCACCTCGCACGTTTCAAAGTTACCTGAGCGATAAGGTCGGCAATCGTAGGTACTTTTCGTTGGTTGCGCGCCAGAACGAATGTAGAGATCAGCGTCCCCTACTCCAGACTTAATGACGACATTCACGTCCGAGGTACGATTTGCTGCTTTGAGCACAAACAGTTTCTGTTGTCCGGACGTCGCGGCGAGATCGTTAATCAAGCTTCCTAAAGCCACCTCTGGAACATCATTGTTCGGCTCACCGACTGAGCCATCTGGCAAGGTATCACCAAAGAATGAAGACACGAGTGGCCAAATCTTACTGATTTTCACGCCTTGGTTTTCACAACCTCCAAAGTGATGCAGCGCAATCGCTTTGTTGTTGTCAGTACGCAAAACAGGTGAGCCAGACGACCCGCCAATGGTGTCACAGAAATAGCCAGTGTCGGTATTGGCACCTCGCCCACCAGTTGAAGCTACATCGATCTGACACATTCCGGAGCCATTTTGGTCACTTTCAATTGCCAGTTCTTTCGGTTTACCAGCTCCGTGTTGAGGAATATAAATACCATCGCCAAAGGTTGGCTCCTGATCATCTAAACCTAGATAGCCAAACGACTCAATTTTTGAAAAATCATCAACAGTGAAAAGTGTGTAATCCAAATCATAATCGGTGCTAAGTATCTTACTCCCCATGACTTTTACCGTGGTGGCCATAGAACCGTCACAAGTACGACGCTGATAGTTAAACCATACCTCTGTATTTCTCAGTTCTGATTCTGATGCGACACAGTGGTTGTTGGTGAACATATGGTTATCTGGCCCCACGCGCCAAGCGGTACATAAACTTCGCCCATTAATAAGT
>NZ_MCYD01001331.1:0-1417 GCF_002876325.1 Vibrio sp. 10N.261.52.A1 | reverse complement strand
GAAGAGTATTGTAATGTATATAGCTTGATACCAAACAATAAGGTATCAAATTATATAGAAGTGCTTTCGGAGTATGAGATAAATAGAGATAACCTCCAAGAGGCTATCTCTACTCAACTGTCCAAAATAAGAGCGTGATCTATTCAATGAATTCAAAAGACAATGGTGTGCCTGCAACAACCTCAATTGTTGCTTTTTTCCCAATCACGTCATCATAGAACTTAGGCGCAATACCAAAGCCTGGTCGAATGCTTTTGATATTATCAGCAGTCAGGATTTCACCAGCTTTAATGTCTTTTACTACGTATAGCGAGCGACGGAACTTTACATTTCCCTTCTCCGCTTCCGTCCTTTCGTAATTAACTCGCCCCATAGCCTGCCAAGCCGTTTTTGTGTCTTTGCATAAGGCTGCTAATTCATGAGGCTCAAGGGAAAAGCTATCATCGGCACCACCACCATTTCGATCCAACGTGACGTGCTTCTCGATTAAACATGCACCTAAAGTCACCGAGGCAACCGCCGTCGCATTATCAATCGTGTGATCGGAAAGGCCAGAAAGAACGTTAAACCGCTCTGCAATATCAGCAATTGTCTTTAGGTTGTATTGTTCAGCAGGTGCTGGATAACCACTAACACAATGTAAAACAACTAGCTCTTTACAACCATTATCTCTTGCCGTTTTTATCGCTTCCGCAATTTCAGCTTCGTTCGCCATTCCCGTTGAAATGATCATTGGCTTACCTGTTTGTGCAACGCGCTTGATCAAAGGTAAATCAACCACTTCAAAAGAAGCTATCTTGTAAGCTGGTGTATCTAGAGACTCCAATAAGTCCACTGCTGTAAAGTCAAAAGGAGAGCTAAAGATTGTAATACCCAACTCTTTTGCTTTTTCAAATAGAGGCTTATGCCACTCCCATGGCATATGTGCTCCTTTATAAAGCTCATACAGCGTTTGCCCGTCCCATAAGCCACCATGGATCTGGAAGTCATCACTATCGCAGTCCATAGTGATGGTTTCATGGGTGTAAGTTTGTAATTTTATTGCATCTGCACCCGACTTTTTCGCCTCTTCCATAATTTGGAATGCGCGATTAATGTCACCATTATGATTAGCTGATAACTCAGCAATAATATAAGGGGGATACTCTGGGCCGACCTTTCGGCCATCAATTGAAATATATGGTTTCATCGAAGTCTCATTAAAGTGGATTACGAATAAAATTTTCAGAACCTTGCTGGATGTAATTCGCTTTTTTAAACAACAGCTGAGAAGCTTGATTGCTTATTAATACAGTGGCGTGCAAGGTCAAGTCGGGGTGTATCACATCTGCCATTTTTAATGCTGCCGTCGCGATACCGCGACCATACTCTGTGGGGGCAACGAAAATCGAAACTAAATAATGTTTGGGCTTTAACT
>NZ_MCYD01001330.1:0-3854 GCF_002876325.1 Vibrio sp. 10N.261.52.A1 | reverse complement strand
AGAGTACCGCGACTACGCAGGTGTAGACGAAGGTATGTCTGGTCTATCGACTCGTTTCGCCTTTAAGATTCTATCTCGCGTGTTTAACTTCGACCAAGCCGAAGTGGCTGCTAACCCGGTTCACCTGTTCTACGTCATTGAACAACAAATTGAACGTGAGCAATTCCCTCAAGAAACCGCCGAGAAGTACCTTGAGTTCTTGAAAGGATATCTAGTGCCACGCTACGTAGAGTTCATCGGCAAAGAAATTCAAACCGCTTACCTAGAGTCTTACTCTGAGTACGGTCAGAATATCTTCGACCGCTATGTAACCTACGCAGACTTCTGGATCCAAGACCAAGAGTACCGCGACCCAGAAACAGGCCAGCTATTTGACCGTGCTTCTCTAAATGGTGAGCTAGAGAAAATCGAGAAAACAGCCGGTATCAGTAACCCTAAAGACTTCCGAAATGAGATTGTGAACTTTGTGCTTCGTGCCAAAGCGAACAATAACGGTCAAAATCCAGTTTGGACCAGCTACGAGAAACTGCGCACTGTGATTGAAAAGAAAATGTTCTCTAACACAGAAGAGCTGCTTCCTGTTATCTCGTTCAACGCTAAGACCTCAACGGATGATCAGAAAAAGCACGACGACTTCGTTGCTCGTATGATGGAAAAAGGCTACACCGAGAAACAAGTGAGACTGCTATCTGAGTGGTACCTAAGAGTTCGTAAATCCTCATAACTAAACGGTATAGAGCTGCTCATGTGGGCAGCTCGTACCAACCAATAACTCTTATACCCGTGTAAAAGTAGGATCGCGACATCAGCTGAGAGGGAGTTCTTATGGCACAATTTATCGATCGAAGGCTCAATGGCAAGAATAAGAGTGCTGTAAACAGACAGCGCTTCTTACGACGCCATAAAGAGCAAATCAAAGAATCTGTGGCCGATGCAGTCAACCGACGCTCAATCACCAACACTGAAACTGGTGAGGACGTCACTATTCCTCATAAAGACATCAAAGAACCAAGCTTTCACCAAGGTCAAGGTGGCGTAAGAGAACGCGTGCACCCTGGTAATGATCAATTCATCACCGGCGATAAAATCGAGCGCCCGAAAGGTGGTGGTCAAGGTGGTGGCTCAGGCCAAGGGGATGCTAGCCCAGATGGCGAAGGCCAAGATGAGTTTACTTTCCAAATATCAAAAGACGAGTACCTGGACATTCTGTTTGAAGATCTCGCTCTGCCTAACCTAGAAAAAAATCAGGTCAACAAGATCACTGAATGGAAAACCCACCGCTCTGGTTACCAAAGCGCAGGTATTCCATCCAACATCGCGATTGTTCGCTCACTGCAACAGTCACTTGCTCGTCGAACCGCAATGACAGCAGGTCGAAAACGCGATTTAAAAACGCTAATGGACCAACTCGATCAAGTTCAAATGACTGAGCCCGCTCAACCGTTCGAAGAAGCTCGAATCAAGGAAGAGATTGCCGAGCTACGTAAAAAAATCGATAGCGTGCCGTTCATCGATACCTTCGATTTACGTTACAAAAACTACGAGAAACGCCCTATTCCATCTAGCCAAGCGGTGATGTTCTGCTTGATGGATGTGTCTGGCTCAATGGACCAAGCCACTAAAGACATCGCAAAACGTTTCTATGTGCTGCTGTATCTATTCCTTAATCGCACCTACGAAAATGTCGATGTGGTGTTTATTCGTCACCATACTCAAGCCAAAGAAGTCGACGAGCATGAGTTTTTCTACTCACAAGAGACCGGTGGCACCATTGTATCGAGCGCCTTGAAGCTGATGAAAGAAATTGTTGCTGACCGTTACCCGGCTAATGAGTGGAACATCTATGCAGCGCAAGCTTCTGATGGTGATAACTGGGCAGATGACTCACCACGCTGTAAAGAGTTACTGGTCAATACGCTTCTGCCGACTTGCCAATACTACTCGTACATCGAAATCACGCGTCGCTCACACCAAACGCTCTGGCATGAGTATGAGAAGTTAGAAGCGAGCTTCGACAACTTCGCCATGAAAAACATCAAAACAGTGGATGATATCTTCCCTGTGTTTAGAGAACTGTTCCAGAAAGAGACAGCGTAAGGGGGCTTGCCATGACAGCGAAATCAAACGTTGCAGAGAAAGACAAAGCTGCACCAAAAAACAACGACAAGATGCTGCCTGATGGTCCAGATTGGACGTTCAACCTCTTAGAGCGATACCACGTGGAAATTAAGCGTGTGGCGCAGCATTACCGACTAGACACTTACCCTAACCAAATCGAAGTGATCACTTCTGAACAGATGATGGATGCGTACTCAAGTATCGGTATGCCTATTAATTACAACCACTGGTCATTTGGTAAGAAGTTCATTCAAACCGAACAAAACTACAAGCACGGTCAAATGGGGCTCGCGTATGAAATCGTGATCAACTCAGACCCTTGTATCGCCTACCTAATGGAAGAGAATACCGTGACGATGCAAGCGCTAGTAATGGCGCACGCTTGTTACGGCCATAACTCTTTCTTCAAGGGAAATTACCTGTTCCAAACGTGGACAGATGCAAGCTCAATCATCGACTACTTGTTATTTGCTAAGAAGTACATCAATGATTGTGAAGAGAAATACGGCGTTTCAGAAGTCGAACAACTGCTCGATTCTTGCCACGCACTAATGAATTACGGCGTCGACAGATATAAGCGCCCGGAGAAGATCTCCATCGCGGAGGAAACCGCTCGCCAAGAAGAACGTGAGGCTTACCTGCAATCTCAAGTCAACGAACTGTGGCGCACAGTGCCACAAAACCGCGACAAAGAGGAAGAGCAGAAAGTACGCTTCCCAAGTGAGCCACAAGAGAACATTCTTTACTTCATAGAGAAGAATGCGCCTTTACTGGAGCCTTGGCAGCGTGAATGTGTACGTATTGTTCGTAAGGTCAGCCAGTACTTCTACCCTCAGAAACAGACTCAGGTAATGAATGAGGGCTGGGCAACCTTCTGGCACTACACCATTCTTAACCATCTGTACGATGAAGGCTTGGTCAGTGATAAGTTCATCTTAGAATTCCTACACAGCCACACTAGCGTGGTCGCACAACCCGCCTACAACAGCTCTTATTTCAGTGGCATAAACCCATACGCGCTTGGCTTTGCGATGTTTAGAGACATCCGCCGTATCTGTGAAGAACCAACCGATGAAGACCGAGAGTGGTTCCCTGAATTGGCAGGATCAGATTGGCTAGAAGCGGTACACTTTGCGATGCACAACTTCAAAGATGAAAGCTTCATCAGCCAATATCTTTCTCCGAAAATCATTCGAGACTTTAAGCTGTTTGCTGTGCTCGATGATGACCGAAAAAATACCATTGAAGTGAGTGCAATTCATGATGACCCAGGCTATCGCCTGATCCGTGAAAAGCTTGCGGCGCAATACAATCTCAGCAACCTTGAACCCAACATTCAGGTATTCAATGTAGATGTACGCGGCGATCGTTCAATGACACTCCAATATGTCCCTCATGACCGCATTCCTCTTGATAAAGGCTACGACGAGGTGATGAAGCACTTATATCGCTTATGGGGCTTTGACGTGATTTTAGAAGAGGTCAAAGACACAGGTCATAGGGAGATTCTGACTACTTGCCCGAAACGTAATGATTACGGAGCAAAAATCTAATACCCATCGCCGTTAATCGGTAATGGGTATAAGACTCCGCTCCCCCTACAACATAGTGGTCACCCGCTCGGAAGTGGAGCAACAAAAAAGCGCATAAGTCGTCGACTTATGCGCTTTCCTTTTAAGCTTCTTTTGGCTCTTACTTCTTGAGCTCTAGCGTCTTAAACGAACACTATTAAACGA
>NZ_MCYD01001329.1:0-767 GCF_002876325.1 Vibrio sp. 10N.261.52.A1 | reverse complement strand
TAAAACAGCAAGTGTAGATAAAAAACTGGTTGTACCTATTTTCTTGAGCTATTTTACGCACGATTTCGCAATATTTTTTGAACCTAAGTCCCACATTTAGTTCAAATTATCTGGAAGAAACAGAGGACCAATTGGCTCTCTTGGAAGACCGAATTCTTCTGGATAATCCACATCAACTAAATAGAGACCTTCGGCTTTAGCAGTTGCTCCAGCCAACTTACGGTCTTTCGCTTCAAGTAACCACTTGATCCATTCTGGCTTCTGCTCACCTTTACCAACGGCAATTAGGCTACCCGTAATGTTTCTCACCATATGGTGCACAAACGCATTCGCCTTAATATCAATGACGATGTAATGGCCATGACGAGTCACGTTCAAATGAATCATATTTCGCCACGGGCTATGAGACTGGCAGTGCGTAGCTCTAAACGACGTAAAATCATTTTCACCCAGCAGGTACTGACCTGCCTCATGCATCTTTTTCTCGTCAAGGTGACCATGATAATGGCTCACACCTGAATTTAAGATTCCAGGGCGCAGTGCATGATTGAAAATGATATAGCGGTAGCGACGTGCCGTTGCAGAGAAGCGAGCATGAAAATCTTCATTCACTTCAGTTGCCCAACGAACAGCGATGTCTTTAGGCATGTTGGCATTTGCGCCCATTGTCCATGCCACCATTTTGCGGTCGACATTGGTTTCAAAGTGAACGACTTGTCCCGTACCGTGAACACCGGCATCCGTTCGTCCCGCACATTGAACTTCTA
>NZ_MCYD01001328.1:0-1052 GCF_002876325.1 Vibrio sp. 10N.261.52.A1 | reverse complement strand
CCAACCTACAGGTGTGCTTGAGTGGATATCAGACAACATGTCTCCAGAGCTCGACAATAAGCTCAAACAAGCGATTAGGGCGAAGCGCAAACGCCACTTTAACGCTGAACAAGTTCATACCAAAAAGAAATCAATTGACCTCGATTATCGCGTCTGGGAAAAGCTATCCCAAAGAGCGAATGAGCTAGGTTGTACCTTGTCTGACGCCATCGAATATTTGGTGAGTGAAGCATCACGCAGTGAACAGGCGAGTAAAACGGTAACGAGCCTTAAAGAAGATTTAAGCAAGCTTCTTTCTGATGATAAGTAACCATCAATATTAGTGGTGACGTTATGATGTATGTAATCTTAATCGGTGCAGTGTTGGTATTTTGGTTGGTCGCTGTAGATAGACCCGTCCTGAAAATTAAATTCAGTGATGGAGCTATTGAGCAGGTTAAAGGTCATCTTCCGCCGAGTTTTAAGCACAACCTTCAAGAGATCGGCCACAACAATGCGTTTAAGGGCGAATTAAAAGTGTATGCGAAACGTTCTGGCTATAACTTGAAGTTCACCAAGGATGTGCCTAAAAGTGTGCAACAGAGAATTCGTAATGTGTTCCCGCATAACGGCTTTAAGTCGAAAGGCTCGAAGAAAGCGTAATCTCTGATAATTACGTGTTGTTTAATACAAGACCATACTAAGTTAGTCCTAAACGCCTCTCTATTGTCTGCATACTGTTTTCAATTTTCACGGATAGAGAACAGTATGAGATATCTAGTACTTTTATTGTGTTGTTTGCCACTATTAGCAATTTCAGACGACTCTTTGATTAATCCAGTCGCAAAAAAGATCAAAACCACAGTCCTAAAAGGTCTCGACAAGAGCCATATTGAGCTAGAAGGGTATTGTGACCTTATGATTGAGATGAAGCATGCCAAAGGCTATGCACGAATCAAAAAGGTTAGAACATCTGGGGATAGCAAAATCTGTAAAGAGGCTAAAAAGCACTTGCCCAAGCGTAAAAAGTTTAAGTACAGTTTTCCTGAGAAATATATTCGTCTACACATATC
>NZ_MCYD01001327.1:0-916 GCF_002876325.1 Vibrio sp. 10N.261.52.A1 | reverse complement strand
TATCTGAACATTAACGCGCACTTCACAGTAGATTGACAAGTCTCCAGGCTAAATGCCATAGATTTGACGTCACTATTTTGGCATTCAGCCTTTTTAGGGACATGCGCAACATACAGATCAATAAACCCAAACAATTAACATCCGTAAAAAACAAATTACTGAGGATGTTAAATAGAGAGTCTGATGTCTAAATTAGAATCGAGACATTGAGTTAATTATCAGAAGGTTAATGTTTTAATGAGTGAGTTTTCACAGTTGTTACGTAACTTCAGAAAGGAACTTCAATTTACACAAACAGAGTTTGCAACCTACTTAAATCAGCTGGACGATGACTTTAATGCGGTTGACGTCGTAACGATAAATCGTTGGGAAAACAATAAGGTAAAGCCTAGTACATACAAAGCACTCAAGATCTTACAGTACCTTGGCGGAGATTTGTTCGAGACAATAAAGGGCTTCAAGTCCGAACAAAAAGATACATTAATCGAAACGTTTTTTAACGAATCCCATGGCTCATTTCAAAGTCGAATTTCAGCTCTAGCAGGCCTTAATAAAAAACAAGGCCAACGCAATTTTAAGTCACAGCCTTTAATGTCCGAGCCGTGTGACACTAGCGTTATCGACAGAATCAAACTACTTTCTAAATTCACAAAAGTCGATATTTCGCCACTGGACCAAATTGATTTATATCTCTATTACTGTGAGAAAAAAGCCCATGGCCACAAGCTCATCAATACAGATGGTGACATTGTGAGTCACAACGTAGGCTTTTTCTTTGAAGACCATCAATTTGAGCTATTAAAAACTCAAGAGCTAGATCTCAGAATGGCCTGCTCTTTAAATTCAGGCAAAAGCATAAATTATTTCAATATAAGCTCACACTCAGAGACAAAAGATCATGTTATTGAGCATATAG
>NZ_MCYD01001326.1:0-3287 GCF_002876325.1 Vibrio sp. 10N.261.52.A1 | reverse complement strand
ATGGTGACAGCTTCGCAGTTAGCCCAGTTTGCTAGCCAGTTAAGTGATCTTGTTTCTGTGTTCCCTCTGTCTGATTGGGCTCAGGTGGCTAGGCAAGCTCAGGCACAGGTGACCAATGAAACCGATAAACTTCATCAACCCGCTGCAATCGCTCAACTTCGTTTTAAACCTCTGGCAAGACTCAACCCCAATCCATTGTATGACGCTTTGCATTGGCAAGGGGCACAAATTGCGACAATAGAATCTTTAGCCGATGATGAAAATCATGTAATTGGAAAATTACAGTCACTTGCGGCTAAACGAGCCAATAAGTTGGGTGATATTAAAACCCAGATAAATGCACTGAAAAACTTAAAAGGCAATGTTTATGTTTTTTCCGCTACTGGGAGTGCAGAAAGTATTGCAACACAGCTTAGCAAAGCGGATACGCCCAACCATCATCAATTCACGGTGGTGAGCTTATTACTTAGTCATGAACCAATGACCTTTTTTGAGGAGTTGCTATGTTAGCTCTTGATGGTGTGCCGGTTAACTTGGATTCAATGAAAGTTGAAATGTCGATGGAGTTAAAAGACCAAGACATGAGCGGTCAATCATCGGGAACCGATACGGCAGAGCAAGGCGATAAAGGCAAGAAATTGACCTTTAGTGGTCGTGTTCCTTTTACGCGTGCAGAAACGCTGACTCAATTGTATTCGTTTGCTTCGAGTAAAGATGAAACCAACACGCGCAGAGTTTATCGAATCGGTAACGACATCGCGTTGGCGCTTAAAATTCGCAATGTGAAATTTACGGGTCGTATCAACGCAAGAGAGCATGAAACACTGCAGGCCTGGAATGTTTCCTTTGAGCTGCGGGAACACAACAGTGTGGGAGAGCAAAAAGAGCAACGCGCTAAAGAACAAAGTAAACCTGAACAGCGAGAAAATACAAGACTTAAACAGGCTCTGAATAACGCAGAGGAAGCAACTCAATGAAGTTAGAGAAACGTTTGTTTATCAGTGGTGAAGAAGTAAAGCTGGTAAGTAACATGGTGAGCTTAAAGCTTTCATTAGGGAGTGTTGCTATCTTCGAAATTGCAGTCAAAGATAAACCAGAGCCGTTCGAGTCAGTGCGTTTTGATATTGGGTACGAGAACAAAACCGCCCCTTGGTTTGAGGGGTATATTGACAAAGTGCAACCCGCAGCAAATGGCTACCATAAAATTACGGTAAAAGAATTGGTTGGTATTTTGTCTAAGCGCTGGGCCGTTAGCCTAGAGCATCCAACGGCAGAGGATGTGATCGGTGTTCTTGCTGAGTTAACCGGGCTTGAGTTCAACCTGCCAGAGGTTGATTACATCAAAACGACTATCCCGAACTTTGTTTGCCAAGGAACGGGCTATCAATGTTTAGAACAAGTAGCCAAAGCGTTTTCTATTCTCGACTGTGTTTGGTTTCAAGATGCTGATCAGAGGATTTATTTCGGGTCGTATCAAGATAGTCATTTTTATAACAAACCGATGCCAATGCCGGAAGAGTTTACCAGTCGCCAAAGTGGTAACAGTGTCACTTTTGTACCGTTTCCAATGCTTAGGCCGGGTAGGGTCATGAACGATAAGCGAGTTAATCGAGTGGATTTGATTGAAGATGAAATGACCGCTTATTGGAAAAATGAACAATCCGAAGTTCCACCAAAGAAACGCGAAACACTGCAAAATTTCCCGGAGTTGGCCGCCGGTTTACATTTGCCAAAATTTGGTCGAGTTGAAGCGGTGAGAGACAAGGTAACAGTAGGGCAAGTCGCTGACCCATTCCGGCCAAGGTTTGCGGTTGATGTTCAGGTGCTTGATGAAGACTTAAACCCAGACAGTAATGTCCCTGTCTATCGTTCGATCCCTTTGCCTGTTCACATGAGTGGACATGAATCAGGTTTGTTAGCCTATCCACTTGAGGGAACGTTAGTCGAAATTGCTTTCGCGTATGGTCGAAACGATAGACCTATCGTTCGTGGTGTTTATGGTCGTGATTATGCGTTGCCGTCGATAGAGCCAGGTGAGCAATTGCAGCAGCAACGTGAAGAAGTTAGCAATAGAATCGATGCTGCGGGCAACATAAGTCAGCAAACTGACCAGACACAAAAACAAAGAGCGTTCGAAAAGATAGACCAGGTTGAACGTTATCGTGGTGAGTTTGGACAGCATCATCTAGTTGTCGATGAACACAGCGTTGAAGAGGTGATTGGTAAAAAACTCATAGAAGCATTGGGTGCGATTAATTTACTGGCTGGTGATGATATTGTGTTGGGGAGTTTGGGTAATATACAAACGGCTACTGCTGGCGAATTGGTAGAGGCTATAGGAAAAGTGCGTAGGAGCTTTGCCGCTGAACATCAATGGTTGCAGTCGCCCAAAACATGGGTAGGCTCTAAGCAAGAGAATGTCTTGATTCTTTTGTCTGAACTCATGCAGGTAGTGAAAGAGTTGGCCGATACATTAGCTACGCATACGCACAAGGGAGTCGCGGCTGGCCCTGCGACAACGAGAGCTCCAGTTCAAGCGAGCGCAATTCGAGGGCATGGTACGGAGAGTTCCGAGCTGAAAGGGCGACTCGATCCAATCACACAAACCAGTTAACCCAGATAATCATTCACAAACAACGCAGCCAAACGGCTGCGTTTTTTATGCCTGTATCAATGCAAAATGAGAACAACGCCATTACAGGGCAAACAGCAACCACAGAGCCACGAAACACCTAGACCGGATGACAAAATCCGCACTCTCCTCACCCGCCTGCGCGTTTTTCGATCAGTTTTTTTTACAGTTTTTGAGTTATGAAAAATTGGGGATTCGAAAGCCGAGCAGATAGGGCGCAAAGCCTTTTGCTATATGGGGCTCCGAGAGAGATTAAAGTCGTTAGAAAATGGCATAAATTGCCCAATATAAAATTTCAATTATTTCAGTTTTTTTCAGTAAATTGAAAAAAAACGATCATTAAAGATCATGTACGTCTTGGTTAAGTTATTGAAAGGTATAGACTATTCTATTTTTTGTCATTGTTTTAATGATCTAGGGGTGATTTTGAAGGATCAGCTTCATGCCTCGTTAGGCTAGGTAGCATAAGGCTTGCAGGCGTTTTTAAGGCAAATACATTTTTTCAATTTGTTTCAATGGAAGAACTGAAAGGCTTTATTATAAAGTTGGAGACAGTGGGGCTACAAAAACGTGGATTTTGCGTGCTCATCCTACGAAACATGCCCCTACACTTACATAAAACAATCAGAAAAAAGTAATAGATACAGTGTTAATC
>NZ_MCYD01001325.1:0-1391 GCF_002876325.1 Vibrio sp. 10N.261.52.A1 | reverse complement strand
TGTATTAGAGCGAAATACCGGTTATCAAATCGAGTTTAAGGCTCTGCCTCCTTATATTGGATACAGCTACTCATTGGAAGCAATGTGGTCGATTACTTTAGCGGTCGCTTTGATTATATTTTGCCTAGCTCGTGGCGTTCGATGGCTAAAAGAGCAATTGATGGGATCTGAAATGCTGGAAGAGCGTGGAAGGATGATTCTTGCTGGGCAGGTTGAGGCTCATGCCAAAGGTGATGAGCGAGAGTGGCCTTTTACCGCGAGTGAAGCTCTCGATGTTCTTATTGAAGAGTTAAAAGACGCTCGGCAAGAGCGTAGTCGTTTCGATACCTTTATTCGTACTCATACCTTCTTAGATAAACTCACAGGCACCGCCAACAGAGTACTATTTGATAACAAGCTTGAATCGGCACTGCATGAAAGTGGTGCGCGTGGTGGTGTGCTGTTAATACGTATCGATGAGTGGGAGCAGGTACGCGATGATAATGATAAGCAAGTTACAGATAACTTTATTATTGAGGTTGGCGAAGTATTATCGAATATCGTACAGCGCTATCCAGATGTTATTTTCTCTCGTTATTATGAAGCCGACTTTGCTGTATTTATCCCGCACCAAGGTGCCAAAGATATTGCGACGCTGGCGACTCAGTGTTTAAGACAGCTTGATAAGCTAACACCACCAGAGCCTTTAGAGTCGGATAATTGGTGCCATATCGGCGTGACCATGTACACCGAAGGTGAACGTCATAGTCAGATCATGGATGAAACGGAAACCGCATTAAAAAGTGCGCAATTGGAGCGCATTAATAACTGGAGTCGTTTCCCTAAACAAAATAAAAATGAGCTCGATAGAGGCAGTGTTCGCTGGAGAACACTACTTGATACAGCACTGCTTCCTGATAATTTAGTAATCTTTGCTCAGCGGTGTTATCTTATGTCTGAATTAGGTCAAGCTAATGAATTGCATAGAGAAATATTTACTAGAATTCAGGATCCTGAGAAAGGTTTATTGAAGTCCTCTCGCTTCATGCCTGCGGTGGAGCAAGTGGGTTACCAAGCTCAAATGGATCAATCGGTGTTGAGGGTGTTGTTGAAGTCACTGAAAGAATCGACTCAACCTATTCATTATTCAGTGAACCTCAATGTTACCCCTTTTGCTAGTAAGCAGCACTTCAAATGGTTCAGAAGTGAGTTGTTGCAACTTTCTGCACAGCATCGTTCACAACTGGCTTTTGAGTTTTCTGAGGGGCACCTTATCGCTCATCTTGATTATATGAGACCGGTGGCAAAGATGCTGCGAGGACTTGGGTGTAAAGTGATTGTTGGCCAAGCTGGGCGAACTATTGTCAGCACTCACTACATTAAGGATTTGAAGGTTAATTATATAAAGCTTC
>NZ_MCYD01001324.1:0-13613 GCF_002876325.1 Vibrio sp. 10N.261.52.A1 | reverse complement strand
CAATAGGTTACATGCGGCAACCGCTTCAGGTTTTGCTTGCAGTTGAGCTTGCATCTGCATGAAGTAAGAGTTGTTGCCAGAGAAACCGCTCTTGATTGGCTGGCTGTCCTGAACGTGGATGTTCAACTGAACGCCTTGCAACTGCTTCGCCAGAGTGCTTTCTGTGAGCTGCTCAAGTAACTGGCTCTTGAACGTTTGCACCGCTTTTTGGTTCGTTAGGTATTTACCCTGAGCTGTACACTCACCAAGGGTCATTGTGGATTCACATGTGGTGGTGTAGCTGGTTTCCAAAACTGCACTTTCACGCAGTTCTGTTGCGATACGTTTTACGCGAGCTTCAACTTTTGACTCTCTCAGGCTTGCCAGCTCATTGTTCATTCGAGCTTGCTTCTGTTTGATCTGAGAAAGGTGAATCTCACCCTCATTCATCGCTTGTTGATTGTCTAGCTGAGCCGATTGATTTTCTTTAACTGCAGCCCATGCATCTTGGTAACTTTTTTGAAAAGAGACCAGGTCCGTTTCTGGGTCTTCAAGTAGACGACTGTACTGTTTGTCTAGTGCAGACTTGGCTCTGTTACGTTTTGCCTTAAGTTCTTCACCTTCGCGCAACAACTTACTGTTTGTGTTTTGTAGTTGTTTTAGGTTCTCAGTCGCCGATACTTTGGTTGCTGAAATACGCTCAATATCTGAGTTTTTCTCTGTTATTTTTGCATCGATGGCTGAAACGGGATCGACTTGATTCAGTTCTTCAGCTGATACCGATGCAGATACCCAAAGTGGGGATAGCGCAAGTAAAAGCGCTGAAATTCGAAAGTTAGTCATAGGTCCCTGCAACTTATAGATTGAAATTAGCTCATTGATAATGTGTCTGCTTCCTAGTTGTGAGTCACTAGTTATTAGCAATTAACACAGTATCCGTCTTTATACCGTTTTATTGTATTTCAATCTACTCAAATGCCGCGTTTCGGTACTTTGGATACACTTTTTATAAGTTTTATGCGAATTGTTTGAGCTATATAAGCAAATGTTTTAGTGATGCTCTGATGATTAATTTCTCATTTATGAGTCATCTTGGTTGAGTGAATCGTGAGGTTGAGATTTATAAAAAAGCACCGAAAATATTGATTTTACATAAGCCGTAGTTTGTACACTCTTGATCATCCTTCCGGAGGCATGATCAAGATGATCGCGATAATGATCTTTTCCTTCTCGCGAGCAAATAACTGTCATGAGCATTTACAAATTCATCTTATGCGCATTTAAGAGTATTATTCTTACTATGTTGACCCGAGTATTTTTCTGTCATGTCTAAACCTTTACCCTTTCCTAACCTAGACCTTTCTCCACTAGGCCTTACTGGCCCTCGTCCTGCTGAGATTATCACTTTGCCATCGCATATGGATTGCCACGATCACCATTATTCTCAGGTGGTGATTGGTTTAAAAGGTCAGGCGGAATTTGAAGTGAGTGGTAAGGGGAATCTTGTTGGCCCAGGACAAGGTTGTGTGGTGACAGCGAGCTCTGATCATGCTTTCGGTGGTGTGGTCGGTCAGTCCGACATTTTGGTGCTTAACATGCCCGTGCCGAGTGACGACGACCCGCTGATGCTAGAGAAGATTAATCAGCTCGAGTCTTCGAACGTCTATTTTCAATTAGATGCGCAAATTCAAAAGCTTATTCATATGCTGGTACAAGAGATGCAGGCGAGTCCTGATGATCTGTTGTTAAGCCGAGCCTGCAATGACACGGTGATCGCCTTAATGCAAAGGCACATCTCGGCATTTGAAACGTCAGTGAAGGATTCGCGCTTCGATCTTGAAGCGCTTGATCGTTACATCGAGCAACATTTAGCAAGTAAGATTTCAGTCGCGCAACTTGCAGGTAGCGTGTTCTTAGGCGAAAGCCAATTCCATATGTTGTTTAAAGAGCAAATGGGCATTACTCCTCACCAGTATGTACTAGGTAAGCGAATCGACCGTGCTCGACGTCTTATTGAACAAGGGAATTTAAGCCTTGGTCAGGTCGCAGAACTTGCTGGATTCTCCGGTCAATCCTCTTTTACCCACACATTTTCACGCCTTCAAGGCATGTCACCATCTCAATACAAAAAGCAAATTTCTGTTAAATAGTGAAACGAAACGGCATATTATATTAAAGTTTCATATGTGACATTGTGTTTGTTTTGTTAATAAAGCGAGTTTTTAGCAAAAAACTCGGAGTTTTTGACAAGTATTCCTTATATACTCTAAATACACTGCAGCCATTGTAGAGATCCCGGGCTAATTCCGGGTGTGAGATTAAGGAAAACGCATGTTTACAGCTACTGATGTGTTAAAGCCAGAATTCAACGAGCAGTCGCTTGATGATCTATGGTCGCTTATCTCACCATTATATATGGTGGATGAAACCCAATGGCTAGAGCAACTTCTGCCACTAGCTACCCCTTCTGAGTCTGAAAAGCAGCAAATCACAGACAAAACGACTTCTTTGATCGAAGCTATCCGTGCGGATAAGACTTCTATCCAGATGATCGATGCGCTGTTGCTTGAATACAGCTTAGATACTCAAGAGGGCATCTTGCTGATGTGTCTGGCGGAAGCCTTGATGCGTATTCCTGATTCAGCAACGGCTGATGCACTGATTCGCGACAAGCTAAGCGTTGCGGATTGGAAGTCTCACCTAAAGAATTCTGATTCGGTTTTTGTTAACGCTTCGACTTGGGGCTTAATGCTAACAGGCAAGGTGGTTGGACTTTCATCGAATGAGCAGAGTGCTGGACAAGCGGTTAACCGTTTAGTGAACAAGCTTTCTGAGCCGGTAATTCGTAAAGCGATGCACCAAGCGATGAAAGTGATGGGCCACCAATTTGTTCTTGGCCGCAGCATTGCTGAA
Source organism: Vibrio sp. 10N.261.52.A1 (assembly GCF_002876325.1). Lineage (NCBI taxonomy): Bacteria > Pseudomonadati > Pseudomonadota > Gammaproteobacteria > Vibrionales > Vibrionaceae > Vibrio > Vibrio sp. 10N.261.52.A1. The sequence goes on along the minus strand of NZ_MCYD01001324.1, from coordinate 10,721 downwards.
GCGCAAAAGAACGGTAAGTCGATGCGCGACAAAGGCTTTACCTACTCTTACGACATGCTAGGTGAAGCGGCACTGACTACAGCTGACGCAAATAAGTACTTTAAAGATTACCTAATGGCGATTGAAGCCGTAGGTCGAGACACTTATGTCTCTTCAAAATCTAGCCCAGCGCCATCTGTGTCTATCAAGCTTTCTGCACTTCATCCTCGTTACGAGGTGGCGAACGAAGACCGCGTACTGACTGAGCTATGCGATACGCTAGAGCAGTTACTGCGCCGTGCGATTGAGCTTGATGTTGCGATCACGATTGATGCAGAAGAAGCGGATCGCCTAGAGCTTTCGCTTAAGTTATTCGAAAAACTGTATCGCAGCGAGCTAGTGAAAGGCTGGGGCAAGTTTGGTCTGGTTATTCAAGCGTATTCAAAGCGTGCGTTACCAGTTCTAGTTTGGCTAAACCGCCTAGCAAAAGAGCTGGGTGACTTAATCCCACTTCGCCTAGTTAAAGGTGCTTACTGGGATAGTGAGATCAAATGGTCACAACAAGCTGGTTTCGATAACTACCCTGTTTACACTCGCAAAGAAGCGACTGATGTAGCTTACCTAGCGTGTGCGCGTTATCTATTGAGCCCAAGTGTTCGTGGCAATATCTTCCCGCAGTTTGCGAGCCACAATGCTCATACGGTTTCTGCTATTGCAGTGATGACAGACCATAAAGACTTTGAATTCCAACGCTTACACGGCATGGGTGATTCACTTTACAACCATGCAATGGAAGCTTACCAACAGTCGGTACGTATTTACGCGCCAGTTGGTAGCCATAAAGATCTACTGCCATACCTAGTACGTCGTCTGTTAGAGAATGGTGCAAACAGTTCGTTTGTACACCGTTTGGTTGATGCTCGTTGCCCAGTGGCAGAGCTAACACAGCATCCAGTCGACATGCTTTTGGCATTCGATACGTTGAACAACACTAAGATTCCTCTGCCGCCAGCGGTATTCCCTGAGCGTAAGAACTCATACGGTGTGAACATTGATATCGAGAGCGAAGCGCATCAGTTTGAAGAGCAAGTAAAAGGCTTTTTGAACAATCAATGGACTGCTGGACCTGTGATCAACGGCGAATCTCTTGCCGAAAGCATGATCAAGGCTGATCAGAATGTTGAACAAGTAACAGCACCTTACGATCGTCGTATTAACGTGGGTCAGGTGGCTTTTGCAAACCTTGATCATGTTTCCGCAGCGATAAGTGGTGCAGACGCCGCATTTGCTGATTGGAATGCGACATCGGTTGAAACCAAAGCCGCAGCGCTTGAGAAGCTAGCTGATCTGATGGAAGAGAACCTGGCTGAGCTGGTGGCAATTTGTCATCAAGAAGCGGGTAAGACAATTCACGACAGCATTGATGAAGTACGTGAAGCGGTCGACTTCTGTCGTTACTACGCAAAACAAGCGAACAACCTGCAAGGTTTTGAGCTTAAAGGCTTTGATGGTCTAACTCGAATCGCTTCGCGACAAGGTCGTGGTGTGTTCGTTTGTATCAGCCCTTGGAACTTCCCATTGGCGATCTTCCTTGGCCAAATTACAGCTGCACTAGTGGCGGGTAACACGGTTGTGGCGAAACCTGCAGAGCAAACTAGCTTGATTGCGGCTCGCGCGGTTGAACTGATGAATGAAGCGGGCTTCCCTGCTGGCACGATTCAACTTCTACCTGGTCGTGGTGCAGAGATCGGCAGTGCGCTAACTAGCCACGATGCGATTGCAGGCGTTGCCTTCACGGGGTCAACCCCAACTGCACAACGCATCAATGTGTCATTGGCAAGCCGCAACGCTAAGCCTGTGCCGTTTATTGCGGAAACCGGTGGTCAGAACGCGATGATTGTCGACAGTACTGCACTGCCTGAACAAGTGGTTCGTGATGTGATTCGTTCTGCCTTTGCTTCAGCAGGTCAACGTTGTTCTGCGCTACGTGTGCTTTACATTCAAGAAGACATTGCAGATCGCGTGATTGGACTAATTCACGGTGCGATGGATGAGCTAAGCGTTGGTATTCCACATCTTCATAAAACGGATGTGGGCCCAGTTATTGACCAAAACGCGAAGCAGAAGTTGATGACGCACCTAGAAAACATGACCAAGACCCAGAAGAAAGTAGCTCAACTTTCTCTAGGAGCGGATTGTGAACATGGTGACTTTGTTCCACCAAGTGCATTTGAAATCGATGACATCAGCTGTTTGAAAGAAGAGCAGTTTGGTCCTGTACTGCATATCGTTCGCTTCAAAGCGAGTGAACTGGCGCAAGTGGTAGAGCAAATTAACCAAACCGGTTTTGGCTTAACCATGGGTATCCACAGCCGTAACGAGACAACTTACCGTTGGATCGAAAAACACGTTCGTGTGGGTAACTGTTACATCAACCGTGACCAAGTTGGCGCTGTTGTTGGTGTACAACCATTTGGTGGTCAAGGCTTGTCTGGTACTGGCCCTAAAGCGGGTGGTCCTCACTACCTATACCGCTTTACTGATGTTCATTTCTCTCAATCACAAGACAAGGCATAAGGAGCAGTATCATGGTTCATCAAGTGACAGGTTTTTCTGATGCTTTCTTGGCGTGGGAACAATGGAATCTTACCGACTTTGATCATAAGAGTGCTCAGGTACTTGCATTCAAATCAGAGATCGAAAGCCAATCTACGTCTTTGGCGGCAGTGGCAACTTATCACCTAGAGCAAGCGTCTGCGCTGCTTTCTGAGCAGCACTTAATGGCTGGCCCGACGGGTGAAACAAACGAGCTGTATGCTGCAGGTCGTGGTGTGGCTTTGGTGATTGTTGATGATTGCCAAGACAAAGAGCCAGCACTGCAAACAGCAACCGCGATGATTACCGCTGCACTATTAGCGGGTAACAGCGTGCAATTGTGCAGTGATGACGTGCAATTCAATACGTTGATCGTTGATGCGGCGAAGCAAGCGAATCTACCGACGAACTTGGTGCAGGTTGCCTCGTACGACGCGGCTCAACAGCTGCTGTCTTGCGATGTACGTAGCGCAGGTTACGTAGGTAGTTCACAAACGGCTCAAGCTATCAATTTACAACTTGCTAAGCGTGACGGTGCCATCGTCAGTTTAGTAGCTGAAACGGATCTGACGGCAATGCATGTTGCTCACGATCCACACCTATCGCTGCGTTTCATTACCGAGCGTACGCGAACTATAAATATAACAGCCGTGGGCGGTAACGCGACCTTGCTCGAACTTGGAAGCGAAGCTCACTAACCTTCAGTAACATTGGCTCTAAGCGCTTTTGTTTTCTCCATTGTTGGTTTCACCATCTTTGGATTTAACTCATAGTGCCTTGGAGCCTCAATACCTAACTCAATGCACTCGCTTGCCTTTACGGTGAGTGTCTTGCATTGAATTAGGCATGGAAGGCTTTTTACAAATGAGGACTATCAAATGATAGAAAACAGTTTTGCAATAACGACGACGTTCATTGCGTATCTAATTATGATGCTGGCAATCGGTGTTATTGCTTACAAACGTACTTCTAGCTCGACAGACTACTTCCTTGGTGGTCGTTCGCTAGGCCCATGGCCTGCTGCACTTTCTGCTGGTGCATCAGACATGAGTGGTTGGTTACTACTTGGTCTACCGGGTTACGCTTACGCTGCTGGTTTTGAAGCATTCTGGCTTGCTGGTGGCCTGCTAGTTGGTACTTGGGCGAACTGGTTAATCAGTGCTAAGCGTCTGCGTACTTACAGCATTACAACAGAGTCACTGACGCTACCTGAGTTCCTATCTCGTCGTTTCAATGATAATTCGAAGCTGATCCAAACAATTTCTGCTTTCTTTATCCTTTTATTCTTCCTTTTCTACACAAGTTCTGGCTTGGTAGCGGGTGGTAAATTGTTTGAAACGGTATTCGGTCTAGATTACACAACAGCGGTAATCATCGGCACAGTATGTGTGGTTTCTTACACGCTATTTGGTGGTTTCCTTGCGGTATCTTGGACGGATTTGGTTCAAGGTCTACTGATGTCTGCTGCGCTATTGATTGTACCAATCGCAGCGATGAACGGTGGTCTTGGTCAGCTATCGACTGATCTTCACAACATCAACCCAGAGCTGCTAACGCTATGGAATGATGCGAAAGGTGAACCGCTATCTGCTATCGCGATCATCTCGCTAGCGGCTTGGGGTCTTGGTTACTTCGGTCAGCCGCACATCCTTGCTCGTTTTAAAGCAACACGTACTAATAAAGACCTAGCAACAGCGCGTCGTATCGCGGTGGTATGGACAGCTCTGTCTATGGTTGGTGCAATGCTAGTGGGCCTGGTTGGTCTTATTTACGTGACTAACTCTGGTGCGCCTAAGCTAGACGATGGTGAGAAGATCTTCATGCTTCTTGTTAACGCGATGTTCCACCCAGTAATTGCTGGTATCCTACTAGCTGCTATCCTTGCGGCAATCATGAGTACTGCGGATTCACAACTTCTTGTATCTTCATCTGCAATGGCAGAAGACCTTTACAAGCAAGTACTTAAGAAAGATGCGACATCTGAAGAGATCGTTCGTGTGGGTCGCTTTGCGGTAATCATCATCTCTCTTATCGCGCTATTCCTAGCGATGACGCCAGACAGCTCTGTACTTGGCCTTGTGTCTTACGCTTGGGCTGGTTTTGGTGCGGCATTTGGTCCTGCTATCGTGATGAGCCTTTACTGGTCTCGTATGAACCGTAACGGCGCTCTAGCGGGTATCGTGGTTGGTGGTGTGACTATCGTACTTTGGAAGCAGTTCACTGGCGGTTGGTTCGACGTTTACGAAATCGTACCGGGAATCATCCTATCGACTCTATCTATCGTTATCGTGAGCCTAATTACTGGCGAGCCAGAAGACGAAGTGAAAGCGCAACACGCTGAGTTCGAGAAGAAGCTAGTGGAGCTAGACTAATTTACATTGTAAAAATACAAGCGAATTAGCAAAAGATATAAACAAAGAACAATAGAGTCACTTCGGTGGCTCTATTTTTTTGACCACTCTCTAATGCTCGCGACTTCTTGCTCATCGATATTCAATGACTCCAAAAACTCTTGGTGAGCGGTCGGCTCCATCTTTTCAAACTGCTTGTGCCAGTTCTTCATATCCTTTTCGTCAAACCCAGCATTCTCCATCACCCGTACCCAGCGCTCTTTTGTCAGCATCTTCTGCTCTAGCAACTCAGGTTGCTCAAGTAACATCACGATCGCCTTCTGCTGTTGACGCAGGCTCTGAATTTCCTTTTCCAAGGCGTTGAACTGATTCACTAGTGTCTGCTCTTGTTTCACATCGTCTGTGCGATCAAGCAGGGCGCTTATCTCCTGTATAGACAAACCAAACGATCGGTAAGAGATAATACTCTCTAACCGAGCTTGCTCTTTTTTGCCATACCAACGATAGCCATTATCGGAGCGACTGTGAGGAAGCAGCAGCCCGGCACGCTCGTAGTAGAGAATGGTGGTACGAGATATGTTGTAGGCCTTGGCAATTTGAGTAACGGTGAGCATTTCTACCTCATTGGTTGCGAGCGCGTGAACTAAACAGGCATGTTTAATTGATAGCCAAGTATTCTAATCGCGTCGTATAAAGGTGTATAGGTGATGGGTTTTGATTCGGCAATTTGAGCAGCCTACGATATCGGTATTTTGTTAGTGAGGTGCGACGTTTGTCGTACTTAAGATCGGGGTGGAATCAGGCGTGATCGAACGGTTGGTGGGGTTTTACAATGTAAATCGAAGCGGTTGGATCTTGTGTGAGAAGGGAAAGATCAACTTACTCAATGGCGTGTGATGTCAAAAAATGAAACAGAAAAGTGGCGATTTTTTGAACTTGGCGCTCACTTTTGTTATTAGCTCGATGAATTGTGGAACCGAATTGGACATGATGTGTCAATTGTCAGTAACCACTAAAGACCTATAGGACAAAGGTATGCCTGATCTCTATTGCAAAGGATGTAAAAAAACAACACTACATAAGTCTATAATGAAACGTTGTGAATCAGAGCCCGAGACAGCCTCTGGCCGTGTGTTGCAATGGACCTCAAAGCTATTTAGTGGCAACTTATATTACGATATGGAAACGCAGCACTTTTGTCGCACGTGCAACTGCCGTTGTGAAACGGGAAGTGCAGTTCCTCAAGTTGGCTTAGCTTAACTGATGGTAAGTGCTTACTAACCGATATCAAAAAAACCTCCGTTTGGGAGGTTTTTGTCATCTAAGCCGCTTTAAGCGCGATCTCGCTGTTAATGGCATTGCCATCAATTTTTACTTCCCATCCGTAGTTTGAGTATTCATTAGCGAGTGCTTGAGCCACATCTTTTGACACTGTTACGTGTGTCCATGAGCCGATACCGTAGGGTTTATACGCGAGTTCTTGTGTTTTCATAATAGAGTCATCCTTTCTCTTTGATAATTCTATTATTCACTTTGCCATATATCCTTTCTTTCGTTTCTGGCTCAACTTATTTGTTTATCGGGTCATTTCTATAATAATTTGTTAATAACCAGAGTTTGATTTATAACGATTGTTATCTATTTGTGTGAATTTATATTTGGTGTGAATGTGGCTTGTATGTTTAGTTTTTAAATGTGTGAGCGGGGTTTTCTTCGATCGCTCTAGGTATGGAATATACTGAGCCGAATTTAGAATGTTTAAGGAATGTTATGTCTCAGCATCAGCTTGATCGTATCGATAAAGAGATACTAAGAATTCTGCACATGAAGGGGCGCTTGCCTGTGGTTGAGCTGGCCAAGCAGGTTAACCTAACGACCTCTCCTTGTTCTGATAGATTGAAGCGATTAGAAAAAGAGGGTTACATCACGGGTTACCACGCAGAGCTGTGTTCCGAGAAGTTGGGGCTCGATGTTCAAGTCTTTATCCATATTCGTCTCGACCAAACCAGCTTTTCAATCTTTGATAAATTTGCCCAAGCTGTGGAAATGATGCCTGAGGTGGAAGAGTGTTATTCGTTGTCGGGAGACTTTGACACCATGATCAAGGTTCGAGTGAAAGACATGAAGGCATACCAAGCGTTTATGGCCACCAAGTTAGGGACCTTGCCTGGTGTGATTCAGACGCGCAGTGAAGTGGTGATTGAAGAACATAAAAAGGGCTTTGGTGTGAACCCTGAGCTGTTAGCGACTTTAACTTAGCGCGCTTCTAACTTGAGCCAGTTTTGATAGATATAAAAAATGGAAGCCAATGAGCTTCCATTTTTTTGACTGCCAGAAAGGAGCAATCAGATAAGTATGGTTATAGACGATTTACAGTGTAATCGCCGCTGAAATAAGACCAATCACACCACCGAATACACCACCCCACACGACAAGCCAGCCAAGGTGTTTCTTGATCATGGTTTGAACCATCTCTTTTACCAGTTTCGGTGTCAGTTCATTCAAACGCTGGTCGATGATGGCTTCGATGTTCTCTTTGATTTCATCCATCATTGCTGGTGATTCCAGTTCTTCCTTGATGGCATTCTTCACTGAATCACTCTTGCTGATTTCGATGACAGATTCTTGCATCTTCTCAACAAATGGCGCTTTCATTGGCTCTAATGCTTCTGTACCACCAAACATTGCTAGCATGCCGCCAAACTGTGAGTTCTCGATAACGTTAACCAGCGAATCGAATGCAGGGTTGAAATCGATTTTCTTAATCACAGGCTCTAGGTTCAGTGATTGGCCACCGCTCATTTCGCTGCTTAGGAAGCGGTCGATGTTACGCTCAGTAAAGAATTGCTCCATCATCAGTTGTTTGATGGCTGCTTTGAACTCTTCAAATCGCGCTGGAATAACGCCAGAGCCGTATAGGCCGGGTACTTTCTCGAACAACATGTGAATCGCAAGCCAGTTGGTGATGGCACCAGAAAAGGCGAATAGGCCCGCGTAAAGTAGGTATTGATTTGCTGTCGCATAGCCGCCAGCAAGCAGTGCTAACGCGATAACGTTAGTTAAGACACTTTTGTTCATGGTTGATCTCTAGAAAGAATATTGCGCGCATTTTAAGAAAAAAACGCCAAGAAAAAAACAAAAGGATCGATGAAGTTGATGGAACAGGTGGCAAAGATCGCTGATTACGGACATAAGAAAGGCTAGCCTCCCCCCGAAGTCTAGCCTTATTCCAGAACGTGCAAGCGAAGCCGTCTTGGTTTGTTAAAGTCATTATATAATTACGACATAACATTCTGCCATGTGTAATTTACCGCTATTTAGCAAATTGGCGTGAAATGCGCCGCACTTTTAAAATAGCACACAAATTAATCGTTGCTAGCTTGCTCAAGATCATCGGCTATGAAGCCACCAGTCTGGTGATTCCACAACTGCGCATAGATACCATTTTGGTTAATTAGATCTTGGTGCGTGCCTTCTTCAACGATATTACCTTCATCTAAAACGATCAGGCGATCCATTGCTGCGATGGTGGATAGGCGGTGTGCAATCGCGATAACCGTCTTACCTTCCATTAGCTCAATTAAGCTCTCTTGGATTGCAGCCTCTACCTCTGAATCTAGAGCTGAAGTCGCTTCATCAAGAACCAACAGTGGTGCATTTTTCAGAAGTACACGTGAAATTGCTACACGTTGGCGCTGACCACCAGAAAGCTTCACACCACGCTCGCCCACTTGAGCATCGTAACCAATGTTGCCAAACGGGTCGGTTAGGGTTTCGATAAACTCATGTGCGTGCGCTTGTTTGGTTGCGGCATACACCTCTTCATCTGTTGCTTCCGGACGACCGTAAAGAATGTTGTCTTTGATTGAACGGTGAAGCAGTGAGGTGTCTTGTGTCACCATGCCAATATTGCTGCGCAGTGAGTCTTGAGTAACGCTTGAGATCTCTTGATCATCAATCAGGATACGGCCGCTTTCGACATCATGAAAACGCAGTAACAAGTTAACTAACGTCGATTTACCTGCGCCAGAACGTCCTACTAGGCCGACTTTTTCACCTGGTTTGATGTTGAGGTTTAGCTTATTGATAACCCCTTTGTTCTCACCGTAGTTGAAGCTCACGTTTTCGAAGTTGATGCCGCCTTGTGGAACCTTAAGTGGCTGCGCATCTTTCTTATCTTTGATAGCGATCGGCTTCGACATGGTTTTAATGCCGTCAATCACGGTGCCTAAGTTTTCAAACAGGCCACCGATCTCCCACATGATCCATTTCGACATGCCGTTAATACGTAGAGCCAAACTTACCGCAATCGCAATGGCACCCACAGTGATTGCGCTATCGAGCCATAGGTAGATAGAGATACCCGCGATGCTGAATACCAGTAGGTAGTTAGCGAATTCCACACAGATGTTGAAGCCAGTAACAAGGCGCATCTGGCGATACACGGTATCTAGGAAGCCTTCCATGCCTTCTTCGGCATATTCGGTTTCACGTTTACTGTGTGAGAACAGTTTCACGGTGGCGATGTTGGTGTAGCTATCAACAATACGACCCGTCATCAATGAACGAGCATCCGCTTGTTCGGAAGAAACATCTTTTAGCTTTGGCACGAAGTGCAGTTGAATACCGATGTAAACGAATAGCCAAATCAGCATCGGAGCCATCAAGCGCCAATCTGACTCGGCAAGCATGAAAAGCATCGCGGTGAAGTAAACTGTCACGTAGACAAACACATCAACCATCTTGGTCACGGTTTCACGAACCGCGAGCGATGTTTGCATTACTTTGGTGGCGACACGTCCGGCAAAGTCATCTTGGTAGAAGGATAAGCTTTGTTTTAACAGGTAGCGGTGCGCCAACCAGCGAATCGACATCGGATAGTTGCCGAGTAAGGTTTGATGAAGCAACAGTGAGTACACACTGATCAAGATCGGCATCACGACCAACAGCAGCACACCAAGGCCCATAAGAGTGGACTTGTTGTCAGCTAAGAAGGTTTCTGGGTTACTTGTTGATAGCCAGTCAACCAGTTGTCCCATGTAACCAAATAGCGCCACTTCGATGATCGCAATCGTCATGCTCATGATACCGAGCAAGATCAGTGGCTTTTCAAAACCTCGTGTGTAGTGGCGGCAGAATGCCAGTATTCCAGTAGGAGGTTGTATCGGTTCTCCCTTTGGAAAGGCTTCAGTAAAACCTTCAAACTTTTTGTACATAGATTTCCCTTTATAAACTCGTGTCTCTATATGCAGCGGCATCGTCGTGCAGCTTTGTTTTATAGTCTCAATTTAAATTTTCACAGTCTTGGTTTGAAATTTTATGAGCGCCCATGCGTTCTTATAAGCATTAAATCATTCGATGGAGTTTGGTTTTCACTCTGGCTCAAACGCTTGGCTCTAGAGCTTGGTTTAACACCGTGTTTTAGTGATCGCGAAAGGTCCAAAACGTATTGTGTATGACGCTTATTTTAGATTGGATCAGATGGGAAGAGTTAAGCTTATTTCAAACGTAATTGATTGTTATGCAACGGTGATAATCCTAACGCTAAATGGATTAAATTGTAACCTAAAGTCGCGGTAACACAGAAAAGAGCGCTCGGATATTTATTCAGCAAATCCTCTAATTGATATGCAAACTGTTGGTTCTTTCTGATGTGCTGTTATCTTGCAGTAAAAATTACGGTTTAAACTGGGTTTGGCAGTAAATGTTTGGGATAAATATTCAAATCATTATTCTTTTCAGTGAATCTTGTCGTAACAACTTGTTTACAATTCTGAGGTAAATAAAAGATAGGGA